>JAITNQ010000089.1 GCA_031290435.1 Candidatus Symbiothrix sp.
AGCAGCGAACCGGCAACAATGACGTGAATGTAATTTGCCTCTTCGTAGAAATAGCGCAAAATAGCCACAGCGGGCTTTGAAAACTGAATTTCGTCGATAAAAAGCAGCACATTTTTGTCCGTTTTTTCAATGCCTTTGTAAAAAAAAATGTCCGTAATCGCCTTATGAACATCATTTCCCGTTTCAAAAAGTTGACGCTCAGCCTCATTTTCCAAATTCAGTTCAATAAACACATCATATTCTTTGGCGAATTCACGCACCAAAGTTGTTTTGCCAACTTGCCTTGCACCCCTAAAAATCAATGGTTTGCGATTTTCACTGTCTTTCCAACGCCTTAAATATTCAATAGATTTTCTTTGTATCATATCAATCAATATTTGAGGTAGCAAAGATAATACTTTCTTTCGACATTGTAACAAATTGACGGTATATTTTTCGATTTATTGTAATAAACAGATGGTATATTTTTCAAAAATATGTTTCAAACTGACGGTAAAAATCGCTATTTTTTGTTTCAAAGTGACGGACAAATGCTTTATTCCATTATTTTTTTCGAATATTATATTTATTCGATATTCAGGTTATTATACCATTAAGCACTTTGTCTAAAACGCCAACATAGTAAAACGGCAAATTGATAAGCGAAAATTCTTTGCCTGCCTGCGTTTTGACTTTGTCAATCGAAAATTTGCCCGACCACACCCGAACTGCGTAACTGTGCGGACATTCGTCCATAAACAAATGCAACGATTTGAGTTTGGCATTATGCCCCGATTTGACTTCGATGGGCAAAAGTTTTGTGCCATATTGAATTACAAAATCAACCTCTGCCTGTGAGTTTTTGGCGTTTCGCACCCAAAAATTTCGTTTTGCCAAAACCGACTCGTTGGTAGCAAAAAGTTCCTGCGCTACTATGTGTTCGGCAATTTTTCCTTTATACGCCTCGCTAATATCTTGAATTCCAAATAATTTTTGCTGCAAACCCGCAACGTGATTGACCAAACCCGTGTCCAACCAAAGCAGTTTTGGCGATTTTTTCAGGTCTGGCGACAGCGGCAGAGAAGATTCAACAGTAGGGTATGCCAATTCAAGCACAAACGATTTTTCCAATGTGCGAAACGCTTCCGCCACTTCGCGCGACTTATAATTGGAATCGGCAAAACACTCAAACTTAATGCGTTGTCCTGCAAAACGCCAACCGTTCATCAAAATATGTCGCATCACATTTCGCTCCGTTGGGTTTTGCGCGTATTTTTCAATATCATCTCTGTAACCGCTCAAAAGCGTGTCATACACCTTGCGAAGCGCTACTAAATCGTGCTTTTCGGCATACAACGCCACTGCTTCGGGCATTCCGCCAACCAGAACAAACTCATTGAAAAGTTTCATTACGCGAGCGTGAATACTTGCGGGCAAAGCGGCTGACTGTAAAGATTCGAGTATGGCATTTTCGCCCATCGCGCCCAGAAATTCGCAAAACGAACAGGGGCGCAAAGCCAAATATTCCACCCGTCCAACAGGAAAAGATATATGGCGGTCAATGAGCGTTTCGAGCAGCGAACCGGCAGCTATAACGTACAAATCAGGCAAATCCTCGTAAAAATACCGCAACAGTGCAACGGCTTTGGGTGAAAACTGTATCTCGTCAATAAACAGCAAAATGCGCCCTTGTTTGCGTGGTTTATTTTTCAACAGATAAATTGCCGTCAGCACATCTTCTGCCGAATCATTTTCGTCAAAAACGGTTCTTTCTGCTTTGCGTTCGAGGTTCAAATGCAGGAAAGTATCAAATTCTTCTGCGAATTTTTCTACAATAGTCGTTTTGCCAACCTGCCTTGCACCACGTATGATTAGCGGTTTTCGGCGCGGGTTTGCAGCCCAATCTCGCAACAAAAAAACAAAATTTCTGTAAAACATAGTATTTTCAATTAATTACGCTGCAAAGTTATAACTAATTTGTAATAAAACCAAATATAAAATCACTTTTTTTGTTACATTTCTAAAGTGAAAATCGGGAAATTTTGTAACATTTCCAAAGTGATTTTTTTCATGTAAACCAAAATGTCAAAGAAATCTTTTTCGTTTTTATTTTTTAATTAATTCAATTCTTTTTTCTCTACTCCTTGATATTCAGGATTTTCAGCCTGCGAAGCAGGCTACTTACTATCGTTGCTACATTCTTCAAATTCAAAATACTACTTTTCATTTTTCCTATTTCATTATTTGATATACATTGCTGATTTTTTGCCCATAGGGCATTCATACCAATAGAAAATAGTGTTCGTTCTGCCAACAAACCTCGCAGAGGTTTCACGTGAGCAATTGGATAGGAGTTATAATTTTTCATAAACCGCAATCAGCCTGAGCAGTTCCTCCACAGCTTCCGATTCGGGGATATTTTTCTTTATACATTGCTTACCTTTGTAGAGACTGATTTTACCCATTCCTGCGCCGACATATCCGTAGTCGGCATCCGCCATCTCGCCCGGACCGTTCACGATGCAACCCATGACGCCGATTTTAAATCCTTTCAAATGACTTGTCGCCGCTTTTATTTTTTTCAAAGTCGATTGCAGGTCAAACAGGGTGCGTCCGCAACTCGGACAGGAAATATATTCCGTTTTACTGATGCGCCGACCGGTTGCCTGAAGAATACCAAAACTACAGGAATCAATGGCTTTTGTGTCAATTGATTGTCCTTCGTTTTGAAGGAAAATGCCATCGGATAGACGGTCTAAAAAGAAAGCGCCGCAATCGGTAGCCGCTTTGATTTGAAAACTTTCCAAATTTTTTTCCGCATAAATTTGCCGGACAATGACCGGATTTTTTACGCCTTTCGCCCTCAGGCTGCAAAGTAAAAATTGCTGGTCGTATGGCCGCTTGGATGGTTCGCCTGTCAACAAGAGGATGGTTTGCGGCCTTTGCTTCAGCGCTTCAATGAAGTCGGCGTCCAAGCAGGTCTCGTCCAAACAGAGAAATTGCATCCCGGAATTGTCGGCCAAACAAGCCTCTTTTTCCGTTGCAAGAAATAGCGGAATTTCATTTTTTTTCGATGAAAACGCAGAAAAATCTACAATCACCAACTGGTTTTCAGGGTATTTTAATGAAGTATTGGTTCCAAGATACAGAAAATCAGGCTTCAATTCCGGAGAAATTTCACAGTTTGTCGCCCGGGAATAGTCGGAGATAACGACAGGAAGTTGAAACAGCCGGTTATCAGCGGATTGAAGCGGATAGCAAGTCGAAGTTGCCGGAACGAAATCATGGGCCTGTGCTTTTTCTCCGATGTAATCCAGCAATTTTTTTGCCACAGGAATCTCTGCTTCAGGGTCTTCGCTCAGCGAAACACGAATCGTATCTCCAATGCCTTCCAGTAATAAAGTTCCGATGCCTACGGCCGATTTTATTCTTCCGTCTTCTCCGTCGCCGGCTTCCGTAACGCCTAAATGTAAGGGAAATGCCATTCCTTCCGATTCCATCCGTTCGACCATCAGGCGAACGGTTTGCACCATCACCAAAGTATTGGAAGCCTTGATGGAAATCACCACATCGGCGAAATTTTCGCTGACGCAAATCCGTAAAAATTCCAGACAGGATTCAACCATGCCTTCCGGCGTATCGCCATAGCGGCTCATAATCCTGTCCGACAAGGAACCATGGTTTACGCCAATGCGGATAGCCGTATGGTGTTCCTTGCAAATATGCAGGAAAGGAACCAAACGTTCCCGGATTTTCGCTATTTCCCGCTTGTATTCCGCTTCGGAATATTCGAGCGCTTTGAAAGTTTTGACAGGATCGGCGAAATTTCCCGGATTAATCCGTACCTTTTCAACAATTCCGGCTGCCGTATAAGCGGCCTGCGGATTGAAGTGTATATCAGCCACCAAAGGTGTTTGATAGCCTGAGCCACGCAGTCCACTTTTAATATTCCGGAGGTTTTCAGCCTCTCGTACACCTTGAGCGGTCAGGCGGACATATTCTCCTCCGGCTTCGATAATGCGGATGCATTGCGCAATACTTGCCTCCGTATCAAGGGTGGAGGTATTGGTCATGGACTGTACCCGGATGGGGTTTTCGCCTCCCATCGGGGTACCTCCAATATGAACGACCGAGGATTTTCTCCTGCTATAGTGAAAAAGATATGGCACTAATTGGTCTTGAATTTGTATTTTACAGTTGATAAATCCACGTTGGCTTTGACGATTTTTTGTTTTAATGCTTCCTTGTAGTCAATCAACTTTTCTTGCAAGGCTTCGTCTTTCACCGACAAAATCTGAGCGGCTAAAATGGCCGCATTCATCGAGGCATTGATGCCGACAGTCGCCACCGGAATACCCGGAGGCATCTGCACAATCGCCAAGAGCGCATCCAAGCCTTCGAGGCTTGAATTAATCGGCACGCCGATCACCGGAAGGCTTGTCATAGCAGCAATAACTCCCGGAAGGTGGGCGGCCATCCCTGCTGCGGCCACAATCACTTCTACTCCTCGTGATTTTGCGTTTTTTGCAAAATTTTCCACTTCGGCAGGCGTACGATGGGCCGACAAAGCGAGCATTTCGAAAGGAATTTCGAAGTCGTCTAAAATTTTAGCCGCTTTTTCCATGATGGGCAGGTCGGAAGTACTGCCCATGATAATGCTTATCTTCGGATTCATTTATTTTCCAATAAATGCCCGGTATCCGTCTGCATCCAACAGTTTGTCTAATTCCGAAGCTTTGGATACGGAAATTTTGACTATCCAACCTTGCCCATAAGCATCGGAATTTGCCAATTCGGGCTGGTCTTCTAAGTCAGGATTCACTTCCAACACTTCTCCACTTATGGGCATCAACAGGTCAGAAACGGTTTTTACCGCTTCAATCGAACCGAAGGCTTCACCTTGTCTGATGGTTTCACCTTCGCTTGTTACGTCCACAAAAACGATTTCACCCAATTCACTCTGGGCGTAATCCGTGATTCCGACATAAGCTTCGTTTCCTTCCACACGAATCCATTCGTGGTCGTTTGTGTACTTTAATTCTTTAGGAAAATTCATACAATTTACTCTTTAATTAATTATTATTGGTTTATATAATGCGCATAGCTCAAATTTCCTTTCTCAACCGGGCAACCGGCACATTCAATTGTTCCCTGTATTTCGAAATGGTTCTCCGGGCTACCTCGTATCCTTTGTTTTTCAGCTCCTTCATCAGCAAATCGTCGGTCAAAGGTTTGGATTTGTCTTCATCGTCGATACACTTTTTCAGGATGGCTTTTATTTCACGGGTGGAGATTTCCTCCCCTTCATCGTTTGTCATTGATTCCGAAAAAAAGTATTTCAAGGAATAAACGCCAAAATTAGTCTGGACATATTTACTGTTGCTCACCCTCGAAACCGTAGAGATATCGTATCCGCATAATTCGGATACATCTTTCAGTATCATGGGTTTCAAATCGGACTCTTCTCCGGAAAAGAAGAAATCATGTTGAATTTCGATAATGGCCGACATGGTTTTTCGCAAAGTGATACTTCTTTGTTTGATCGCATCAATAAACCATTTGGCTGAATCTAATTTCTGCTTGACAAAGTTGACGGCTTCTTTTTGTCCGGAACTTTGCTTCTTTTTCGGATTAGAATATTCGTTGAACATTTCTCCATATTCCCGGTTTACTCTTAATTCGGGAATATTTTGTTCTTGCATACTGAAAACCAATTCGCCATTGACAACATCCACGAAAAAATCGGGGGTGATTTGCGCCATTTTGGTTTCCATATTGCTTTCCCATGCGTTTCCGGGGCGAGGATTCAGCAGGGTTATTTCTTTGATACTGTCTTTCAGTTCTTCCTCGTTCAAGTTTAAATTTTTAAGAATTTTCTCGTATTGCTTTTTAGAAACGGCATCGAAATAATTTTCCAAGATTTGAATAGCATTGTTCCGCGCATGTGTTTTTTCTTTCCTTTTCAACTGCACCAGCAAGCATTGTTGCAAATCGGTAGCGCCTATTCCCGGAGGGTCCATTTCCCAGATAAGGCTCAGAACCTCTCGGATACGGATAATCGAAACTTCTATCCCATATTGAAAGGCCAGATCATCAGAAATGGCATCCAATTCCCGGCGGATATACCCGTCTTCATCAATATTCCCGATAAGATACTCTCCAATGGTACGGAATTGCTCATCCGGCAGATTTTTCAAATGAAACTGTTCCAACAGGTATTCTTGAAAAGATTCGTTTTCGGAATAGGGAATATCTTCTCTCACATTTTTTTCGGAATAGTAGTTCTGCGGAAGATTGTAATCGGGAATATCTTCTTCGGTGCGATAGTCGCCCAAAGACAAGTCTTCTTGTGAAATATCTCCTTCATCCGATTCGAAATCCTCGGCAATACCATCCTCTCCCGTTTCGGAAGGCGATTCAGTCATCTCTTCCAAAGCAGGATTCTCTTCTAACTCCTGATTTATTCTCTCTTCTATTTCAATACCCGTAAGTTCCAACAGTTTAACTTGTTGAATTTGCAAAGGAGAAAGTTTTTGCTGCTGTTTTTGCGTTAATTGTTGCCTAATCATTTGAAGCCGTCAATTACTTTTAAAAAACAGTACAAATATAAGATTTTACAAGCGTCAACCCAAATATTTTACGTTTTTTTACAAATTTTACGGCACAAGATGCTCCAAAACATTGACTGTTTTAGCAATATCCGCATCACTCAATTGGTAGTTCTTCATGTTTCCGCTGAGATACTGGTCGTAAGCGCTCATATCAATAAGGCCATGACCGGAAAGATTAAACAAAATGGTTTTTTGTTTGCCCTCTTCCTTGGCTTTTTTTGCTGCACGGATAGCAGAAGCAATTGCATGTGTTGATTCGGGCGCCGGAATGGTTCCTTCCGTCTTTGCGAACAATTGCCCGGCTTCGAAGGATTCTATCTGAGGAATATCTTCCACATCAACGAAATTGTCTTTTCGTAACTGGCTGACAATCGTACCTGCACCGTGATAACGCAATCCGCCGGCATGGATATCGGCCGGTTGAAAATCGTGTCCCAAAGTATACATGGGAAGCAAGGGGGTCAAACCGACTGTGTCCCCGAAATCATATTCGAATTTTCCGCGGCTCAGTTTAGGACAACTGGCCGGTTCGGCTGCAATAATCTGTATCTCTTTCCCTGCAACCAATTTGTGACGCAGGAAGGGAAAACTGATTCCGGAAAAATTGGAACCGCCTCCGAAACAACCGATTACCACATCCGGAAACTCGCCTGTCATTTCCATTTGTTTTTCGGCTTCCAAACCAATAACCGTTTGGTGGAGAATTACATGGTTTAATACGGAACCCAAAGTGTATCGGATTTCCGGATCAGAGACCGATTTTTCAACCGCTTCCGAAATGGCTATTCCCAAACTTCCGGAGTTACCGGGATCCCGTGCAAGAATTTTCCTGCCCGATTCTGTCCTGTCGCTGGGTGAAGCATAAACATCGGCGCCCCAAGTCTGCATCATGCTGCGGCGATAAGGTTTCTGGTTGTAGCTCACTTTGACCATATATACTTCCAAATCCAAGCCGAATACGCTACAAGCAAAAGCCAAAGCGGCGCCCCATTGGCCGGCTCCGGTTTCGGTAGTGAGCTTTTTAATCCCCTGTTTTTTATTGTAATAGGCCTGTGGCAAAGCCGAATTCAATTTATGTGAACCGACAGGGCTTATCCCTTCATTCTTGAAATAGATATGCGCAGGCGTATCCAAGGCTTTTTCCAAGCCGGTTGCCCGTACCAAAGGCGTAGGGCGCCAGATTTTGTACAAATCGCGCACTTCTTCGGGAATTTCTATCCACCTGTCTTGAGATAATTCCTGCTTGATTAATTCGGTGGCAAAAATCGGTTCCAGATCCTCCGGATTCAAGGCTTGTTTCGTTCCCGGATGAAGAGGGGGCAAGGGTTTGTTTACCATGTCCGCCACAATGTTATACCACGCAGTTGGAATGTCGTTTTCACTTAATAAATACTTTTTTGTTGCCATGTTATTTGTTATGTTAAATAAAATTTTCCACAAAGTAAGCCAAAATATTTTTCATTTCCTATACTTTCCGTATCTTTACCGTTCAAATAAAGTATTATATACAGATGAAATTATTTTTATTAGATGCTTATGCATTGATTTATCGTTCTTATTATGCGCTTATTAAGATGCCCCGCATTACCACAAAGGGTTTGAATACCTCGGCTATCTTTGGTTTTGTGAATACTTTGGAAGAAGTGTTGAAAAAAGAAAATCCAACGCATATAGGGGTGGCTTTCGACCCTTCCGGCCCGACTTTCCGCCACGAGGCTTATCCGGAATACAAGGCGCAACGAGAAGAAACGCCCGAAGTAATCCGGACGTCCGTGCCCATAATCAAAGATATTATCCGTGCATATAATATTCCAATTCTGGAAGTACCTTGTTATGAGGCGGATGATGTAATTGGAACGCTTGCCAAAAAAGCGCCTTCCGACTACAGTGTGTACATGATGACACCCGACAAAGATTACGGCCAATTGGTAGATAAAAATATTTTCATGTACAAACCGGGATTCAAAGGGAATGAGTTTCAAGTCTTGGGTGTGATGGAAATAAAGGAAAAATACGGATTGAAAGACCCGCTTCAGGTGATAGACCTCTTGGCTTTGATGGGTGATAAAGTGGATAATATTCCCGGTTGCCCGGGGGTGGGAGAGGTGACTGCCAAAAAACTGATTGCCGATTTCGATAGCGTTGAAAATCTGATAGCGCATGTGGAACAATTGCAGGGCGCACTCAAAACAAAAGTGATGGAAAATAAGGACAAAATCTTGTTTTCAAAATTTTTGGCAACGATTAAAACCGATGTTCCCATTGATTTTAACCCTGATGAATTGCTCCGGCAAAAAATGAATGAACCGGCGCTCCGAAAGATTTTCGATGAATTGGAATTCCGTACGCTTTTGGCACGGATTTTCGGCACAGAGACCAAACCGGCTTTTGTCGCCCCGAATCAGCCGCGACAGACTTCGCTTTTCGATGAAGTTTCAACAGATTCACCGGAAGAAATTTTCCATACTTCCTTGGAAAGTATACAAACTACACCGCATCGTTATTCGCTTGTGCAGGAAGAAAAAGATATACTTGATTTAATCGCTGCCATAAAGGCGCAGAAATTCGTAGCGTTTGATACGGAAACAACCGGGCTTGACACTTTATCGGCCGAACTGGTGGGTATGTCCTTCGCTTTAAAAGAAGGCGAAGCCTATTTCGTTCCGGTGCCGGAGAACCGCGTGGAAGCACAGAAAAGGGTCGATTTTTTCAAGCAGGTCTTAGAGAGTCCCGACATCCTGAAAATCGGTCAGAATATCAAATTCGACAGCAATGTGCTGAAAAAATACCGGGTGAATGTGGCCGGTCCGCTGTTCGATACCTTGGTCGCCCATTACCTGCTGAATCCGGAATACCGGCACAACTTGGATTATCTGGCCGAAACCTACCTGAATTACCGCACCATTCATATTGAGGAATTGATTGGCCCCAAAGGCAAGAATCAATTGAATATGCGGCAGGTTTCTTTGGAACTTTTGGTCGATTATGCCGCGGAAGACGCCGATATCACCTTGAAATTGAAAAATAAGTTTGAAGCATTAATCGAAAAAAACAACTTCTCCGAATTGCTTTATACCATTGAAATGCCTTTGGTAAAGGTCTTGGGCGATATGGAAGCCGCCGGTGTGCGGTTAGATACTTCAGCATTGAAACAATCGTCTGTCGACTTGTCGGCGTATTTATTGCAAATCGAACAGGAAGTTTATACTTTGGCCGGCATTGAGTTCAATATCGCTTCCCCAAAAATGGTAGGCGAAGTTTTGTTCGACCGACTGAAAATCGTAGAAAATTCGAAGAAAACCAAATCCGGCCAATACACCACAAGCGAGGATGTTCTGGAAAACCTGAAATCCAAGCATCCGGTCGTGGAGAAGATATTGGAATACAGGAAATTCAAGAAACTATTGTCCACCTATATTGATGCTTTGCCCACCTTAATCAGTCCGGTGGACGGGAAAGTGCATACCACTTACAACCAAACGATTACCTCGACAGGTCGTTTGAGTTCGACCAATCCCAACCTGCAAAACATCCCCATCCGGGACGAAGAAGGCAAGGAAATTCGCAAGGCTTTTATTCCCGATGATGGTTGTTTGTTTTTATCGGCCGACTATTCCCAGATTGAGTTGCGTTTGATGGCCGATTTAAGCGAGGACAAGAATATGATTGAAGCCTTCCTGAGCGGCAAGGATATACATGCCGCCACCGCTGCGAAAATTTTCGGAATACCAATTGAAGAGGTAAGTCGTGACATGCGCCGCAAAGCCAAATCAGCCAATTTCGGCATCATTTACGGCATCTCCGTATTCGGTTTAAGTGAACAGTTGCATATCCCCAGAGGAGAAGCCAAGCGTTTGATTGACGGCTATTTTGCTACTTATCCGGACGTGAAGGAATATATGGAACGCAGTATTGAAAAAGCGCGTAAGAACGGTTATGTTGAAACCATTTTCCACCGCAAACGCTTTTTACCCGATATTAATTCGCGGAATGCGATTGTGCGGGGTTATGCCGAACGAAACGCCATTAACGCCCCGATTCAAGGCTCGGCTGCAGACATTATCAAGGTTGCAATGAACAGGATATACCATCGTTTCGAAGAGGAAAATCTGCAATCAAAGATGATTATGCAGGTGCATGACGAATTGAATTTTAATGTTGTCGCAACCGAATCGGATATTGTCCGGAAAATTGTGGTGGAGGAAATGGAAAACGCCGCCCGGCTGAAAGTTCCGCTCGTGGCCGATTGCGGTATCGGGAAAAACTGGTTGGAAGCGCATTGAAAATCAGCAAAACCAAATGCACTTCCGAAAATGCTCCGCTTATATTCCGAAAGAAATTCCCATGCGTTTCCCTTGGATGATCAGGTCATGGTCAGAACGAACCAATTTCAGCTTACCTGCCACTTTTTCTAAGGGGAATGAGGTAATTTGTTCATCTATCAAGGAAATCATCCGGCCGAATTGTCCCTTGGCAATCAGTTCCGTGGCATGACCTCCCAAGCGGGTAGCCAAGTTTCTGTCGAAGGCCGATGGATTTCCGCCTCGCTGTACATACCCCAAAATGGTCTCGCGCGTCTCAATCCCGGTTCCGACTTCAATTTGATGTGACAAACGCGATGCCGGATTGCCTTGAATCCCATCCAATTCTAATCCTTCTCCCACGGCTACAATGGAATAGGGTTTCCCTTTTATAGCCCGGTTGAGGATGGTGTTATTTACTTTGTCGATATCGCAACCTAATTCCGGAAGGAGAATGACATCAGCGCCTCCGGCCATTCCTGCATAGAGCGTAATCCAGCCGGCTTTATGCCCCATCAGTTCAATAACCATCACCCGATTGTGCGCCGATGCCGTGGAGTGTAAGCGGTCGATGGCTTCCGTGGCAATATCTACCGCCGAGTGAAACCCGAAAGTAATGTCGGTGCCATAAACATCGTTATCAATGGTTTTAGGGATGCTGATAACATTCAATCCCATTTGTGAAACTTTATAGGCCGTTTTCTGCGTACCGTTTCCACCGATGCAGACCAAGCAGTCGAGGCCTAAAGCATGATAATTATCCGCAATGATTTGCGGTTTCTCATTCTCACTCCCATCCGGAAACTTCCTGAAAGGCTTTTCGCGGGACGTTCCCAGAATAGTTCCTCCCAAGTTTAACAAGCCCGACAAAGATTTATCATCCAATTGGGTATAATCTTTGTTCAACAGGCCTTGGAAACCGTAACGGATACCTACCACCTCCATGCCGAAATGGCTTACAGCCGTCTTCCCTACGCCACGGATGGTTGCATTTATCCCCGGACAATCTCCTCCGGAAGATAAGATGCCAATTTTCATTTATTTATTATCAAAATTATCGTCTATAACTTCAATTTTCTTGACAATTAAGTTCAATTCTTCTTTCAGGCTTTCGATTTTCCGGTTCATTTCCTTCACCATACCGCTACCGCCTTTAGAAGAAACGGACAGGAAGCCGATATTGTTCTCATAGGTCTGAATATCGTTTTTCAGCCGTTCGTAGGTACGCATCAGTTTTTCGCGTTCGCCCAACAGTTTGTTCTTCGATTTCTCCCCACCGGCGGAAATATCATCCAAATTCGTTTTGAATGATTGCAAACGTCTTTCCGTCTTGGTGACTTTTAACCGGTCAAAATGCTTATCCACCGCTTGCTGGTATTCTTTATTGATTTTTTCTTTATCACGGAATGGAACAAAACCTATTTTATTCCATTCGGCAATAAATCCGCGGATAGTAGAAATAGCTTCCTGTGCCGGTAAACCGGTATCTATCACATTAATTTTCTCAAGGATAGCCTTTTTCTTGTTTAAGTTCTCAACTTCTTCCGATTTCTGAGAGGAGAAATGTGAACTTTTTTGTTCGAAGAAATGGTCGCAAGCGCCGATAAATTGCCTCCATGTTGATTCGGAAAATTTGCGCGGAACCGGCCCTATTGACCGCCATTCTTTTTGCAGTGCAATCAGTTTGTCCGTTGTATCTTTCCATTCCTGACTGTCTTTTAAGGCTTCTGCCTGTTCGCAAAGCGACTGTTTCTTTTCAAGATTGGAATCCATATTCCCTTTAACTTGTTTGTAAAATTCCGCTTTTTTGTGGAAAAATGCATCGCAAGCTGCACGGAAACGTTCAAAAACTCTCACATTGTTTTTCTTGGGTGCAAAACCGATGGTTTTCCATTTCTCCTGAAGTTCAAGAACTCGTTTGTTTTGCGCGTCCCAAGTTTTGAAACTATTTAGTTTACTAAAATCAATGGCTTCCATCTCTTCGCAAAGCACGGCTTTTTCTTCCAAATTCCGGTGTTCCAACGAACGCAAGGACTCGAAGTGGTCCTGGTGTTTTTTGTTAATTACAGAAGAAGCTTTTTTGAATCGCGACCATATTTCTTCGCGGACTTCTTTGGCTACCGGCCCTATTTCACGCCATTCCTGATGCAGTTTCTGCAATTGATAGAAAGCCGAAATCACATCTTTTTCGCTATCTAATTTTTCTACCGACTCGCAAAGCGCCTGTTTCAACTCCAGATTCTTTTTGAAATCGTAATCCCGCATCTCGTTATTGATTTTCAGTAAATCATAAAATTTTTCACTGTAAAGCTGGTATTCTTTCCAGAGGTCATTGACAGCAGCCTGAGGCACTTGCTTGACTTCTTTCCAGCGTTGCTGTAGCTTGCGAAATTCATTGTATATCTTGTAGAAGTCATCTTTGCTCTCAATCATTTCTTTCAATCTCTCAATGATTTGTTTCTTGATGCGTAAATTGTCTTCTTTCAATTTTTCTGTTTTTGCCGTTAATGAGGCTTTTTTCTCTCGAAACTGCACCAGCAGTTCTTTCAATTTTTCTTCAGCATCATCCTTTTCAGGTGCAAAATCTTCTTCTAAACCGCCTTCTGTTACAAAAAGATTAACCGCTTCTTCGACTTCAATTTTTTTCAACTTATAAAAGGCCTGCCGTAAAGTTTCTACTTCATTTCTGATGATATCGCTTATTTCCAAACCGACTCTTTCCGCTAATTTTTCAACAATTTGCAATTTGTCTAACTTGTCGATTTCCTGCAAGCTCGTTGCCACATCAGCATCGGACGCGAATTCCTGCACTTCGGCTTCTTCTTCCGAAGGAATGTCTGCGAGTACCTCCGCTACAGGTTCTTCCGGAACAGATTCCGCTACAATAGAGTCATCTGCAACAGATTCCACTACAATAGCATCCTCCGCAACAGGCTCTTCTGCAACAGATTTCTCTGCAATAGATTCCGCAACAATAGGCTCTTCCGCAACAGTTTCTTCCGTTGCAGGCTCCGTTGTTACGGGGTCTTCATCTCCGGGGTTTTCAACCATAGGTTCCTCTACCGGCGTTGTATCTTCCGGTAAATCTCCTTTTTCTGTTTCGTCCGTATTGACGTTTAAGGACTCTTCTGGTATTCCTGTTTCTTCGGGAGTAGCAGAGACTTTGTAATCTTCAGAGGTCGCATCATTTGCGAAACCGTCCGAATCGAGAAGTTTATTCATAGCACTCAACAATTAATAGATAAAACTATCCGATGTATTATAACTTGCAAATCTATAAAATAATTTCGAGAACTCGTTGTTTTTTTAAGAATTTTTATGAAAATCACACTATTTTGTTTGGTACAAAGCTAAATTTAGGGCTGTTTTTTTATATATAATTTGAAATATTCGAATTTAAAGAGATATGGTAAGGATGAAATTTAAATTTTATTTTTATCTTTGCATTTTTATTAGCAAAATAAGATGGATAAACTAAAGGTCATTGCACAGCCTGTTCAAGCAGAAATGGACGCCTTTGACCGGCTCTTTATGGAAACTTTGCAGGGTCATAACGATGATTTTCAATCCATGATTGACTTCATTTCGGGCAGGAACGGTAAACGTATCCGTCCGCTTATACTGATGTTATCGGCCGGACTGTGTGGAAAAACAAACCCGAAAACGATTGATTATGCGATTGTTCTCGAACTGCTTCACACGGCAACGCTGATACACGACGATGTGGTTGACAACACTATGGAAAGGCGTTCCCAGCCGTCCGTCAATGCCGAATACGATAATCGGGTTGCCGTTCTTCTGGGCGACTACATCCTCTCGCTTGCCATTATGCGCGCCGTCATGACACAGAATCTTTCCATATTGGATATCATTTCCCGGCTTGCACAAAATCTGGCGGAAGGGGAGCTGACGCAATTGATTGCTTCCAAGGAACATATTTTTGAAGAAGAACGTTATTTTAAAGTGATATGGAAAAAAACGGCTGTGCTGCTATCCTCCTGTTCGGAAATGGGTGCATTATCCGTTAATGCAAGCCCTGAAAAAAAAGAAAAACTCCGGGTAATCGGAGAAAATCTGGGTATCTGTTTCCAAATCCGAGACGATATTTTCGATTATTTCGAACAAGGAGAAATAGGAAAACCGACCGGGAACGACATCCGGGAAGGCAAAATCACCCTCCCCTTGATATATGCGCTGAAAACAGCGCCAGAAGCCATTTCAGAAGCCATGTTTGACATTATTAGGAAAAAAGATTTTTCTGAAAAAAATATAACCCGGCTTACCGGCTTTGCAAAGGAATACAAAGGGATAGAATATGCTTATTCGAAAATGCAGAAAATAAAAGAAGAAACCCTTGCCTTATTGACTGACTTCCCGGATTCCACAGCCAAAATAGCTATGATTCGCTTAATTGATTATATCATTGAAAGGAAAAAATAACCCGCTAATCTTTCTTCCTATCTCTTTCCCGAATGACTTCTTGACGATTTATCACTTAAACGAAACACTTATAGCTACTTTCAGCGCCAGATTATCTGCAAATTTATCGTTTTGATAATATCCGCAACGCAGAAATCCACCGACGCCCAAGCGCAGATAGGCTACATTTAAAATATTAGCCCGAAGAATATTATCGACTATAATACCGGCTTCCTGATAAGTATGGTTTTTTACTTTAAAATTCATTCCTGTGTAGGAAGTCGCATCGGATAAATTTCCCCAACCGGCATTATAAGCCAAAGAAAATTCGGGGCTGAAACGTTTGGTTTTAAAAAGCAAAGAACCGAAATGGTGCGAATAAAATACATGCGCGTATTTATCCGATAAAAATTCATCCGGCCGCATGGTCTGAAAGGTATTTTCGACAACAAATGAAATATCCGCCCGTTTGCTGCCTTCACCGGTAAAAAGTATACCGTAAGGCAAACTCCTGTCAATATATCCACCTTCAAGCCGCAAGTTCGATTGGCCTATCAGACCATTATAGGCAATCAAATCGACAGAAGCCTCTAAGCGGTTGTATACAAAACTGTTTTTTCGCAGAAAATCAAGACCGCGCGTATAAGAGACATTCAAAATCGGATTCCCAAGCACAGTCACCATTCGGTATGTGCCGAACAAAGTATGCTTTTCCCCTTTTGCATAACGCAAGGAAAAAAACAGGGCATCGGCTTTGTAGTCCGGCAAGGGAGAGCCTTTGTAGATAGAGGTATAGGCCGGTCTTACATCCTGCATCCGGAAGGAAGCGTATAATTTCAGTTCTCTGAAAATATGGTAAACGCTTGAGATTTTATTTTCAATGCAATATTCGAAGCGGGAAGTGGAAATAATTCTGCCGTAATCACTCAATAAATTGAAATTCATATTGTTACCAACTTCCTTCAATGTATTTTGATACGAATAGTTTATCTTTGCCGACCGCTGCCGGTTAAGCGTAAATTCCAATTCTCCGCCGTATTTTGGTTCATTATCCTTGCTGCCGTAACCCACATAAGCGCCGACAGCGATATATTTCAGCCAAAATTCGTTTGTATGCAAACCCAATCCCCAACGCGAACCTTCGTAAGTGTTACTGCCATAAAATCTCAATAGGTCTATATCTATCTTATTTACAGGTATTTTCCCTTCTAAAAATTTTGGCGCCATATTCATTATTATGTCCGGAACAGGATTGTTGCGGAAAGCGCTATCCTTTTTCATATAGACTCCTATTTCTTTATCCGAAAGCCGGACAGGCCTGACCTCATCGAGGATGGCATTACTCTTGGTGATACTTTTTTCGTCAAGATACACTCTATCCAAATGCTTAGGAAGATTTTTCCCCGGTGCATCAAAACGAACACTGTCGATACTTGATGTTAAGAAATAAGCAAAATAAGCAGGGGAGCCTTTTCGGGGATGCATTTGGAGGACGCTGATTTCTTCTTCCAACTTTTGAGGAAACCATTTCCCGTCGACTAAATTATAAATCTGGTTGAACTTAAAATCAATCAACCCTTTATCGAAAGGATGCGCGACAATATTTGTAAGGGCATACCCATTAGAACTGATAAACATTGTACCTTGCAAGGCATTAAAATTGCTATGTTTTTTAGGAAAATAATTTATCTCGAATAGGGTATCGTTGCCGGTAATATATTCCGCATTAAGTTGAAAATTATATGCATCCAAACTTTCAGCGGTTAAAGGACTTACATAATTGAAGCGCATTTTTTCCTTGGGTTCGGATTCTCCGAAAATCTGAATGGAATGGTTATAAAAAGAAATTGTTTTGTGAAAAAATGCGTAACTGAATTGTCCGAATACCGGTGTCCTGAAGCCGGAAGTACGAGTTGCGATGATTTTATTTTCAGTCTGCCCACCCGATTTACTACACAAAGAGAATGTTTCCGAAATCAGTTGTTCGTTGAACGATTTTTCTTTTTTCGAACTATCCGCAGGCAGTTCGGTCGGCGTTTGCAAACCGCCAAGCGCTTTGAAGTAGTTGCGATAGGAATAATTGTCGTATTTATCGAAATTATTTTTATCCTTGTTTGCCAGTACATTTCTAATAATCCTCAGAGCGGGATTGTTTTGGGGCATAATTTCCACTTCATCGACAAGAAACGCCTGCTCTTCCAAGGCAATGATGAAAGGAGAAGTTTGCCGGGAAAGTACGGTGAAAGTATCTGTTTTGTACCCGATACAAGAAACAGTAATTTGCACCGGAAAATGAGCCGGAAGTAAAAAGCAAGCTTGGCCATCCGTAATAAACCCTTTTTGCAAAGAATCCGTTTTGTAGGCAACAGAAGCAAAAGGAATAGGGAGTCGGGTAGTTTTGTCAATTACAATCCCTTGTAATTGAGCAAAAAGGGTGCAATTTGAAAATATGATGAATAAAAAAATACCAAAATACGTTTTCAAGAATTAAGCTGAAATTTGTTTTGACCATATATTATTTAGCTACCGGCAAGCGACGATTAATCAGCAGACAGACAAGGATTCCGATAAAAGCGCCGATTCCATCGAATAAAAAATCCCACCAATCGCCTGAACGAGTGGTGGTAAAATATTCCTGTCCCAATTCTATGGCGCCGCTAAAAAGCGTTGGAAAAAGAAATGAAGCCAGAAAAAGTCGATATACGTCTATCTGTTTTTTCAGGTAAGCCGTGTTGTCGAAAAATACAGAGCCGGATAAGGCTAAGAACATCAGTAAATGCACAAATTTATCAAAATTCGCTACGGGAGCGGCAGGTAAAGGCGCCATATTCATAAAACACAATACAAGTATTACAACAATTAATGCAATACTAATCATATACTTTTTCAGAAAACTCATCCTATTTGCTCTAAAATGTTATTAATCAAACTACTTGCTCCTATTCTAAAATATTGCGGACACAGCCATTCTTCTCCCAGAACTTCCTTGACTATGGTATAATATTTCACCGCATCTTCGGCTGTGCGGACACCGCCTGAGACTTTTATGCCAATCTTCTTGTTGTGAAGGCCGTGATATTCCTTTATGGCCCGGCAAATCACATAAACGGCTTCCGGACTGGCGCCGGGATATACTTTTCCGGTAGATGTTTTGATAAAATCAGCGCCTGAATACATGCATAAAATAGCGGCTGTTTTGATATTGACAGCCGTTTTTAATAGTCCTGTTTCTAAAATTACTTTCAACCGGGCATTGCGACAAGCATGTTTAATTTCTTCTATTTCACAGTTGAGGTCTTCGTAATTTTTTTCAAAAAATTCGCCGGTATTTAGGACAATATCTATCTCGTCTGCTCCATCTGCCACTGCCATAAATACTTCTGCAATTTTGATCTCCATAAATGTCTGGGAAGTTGGAAACCCAGCTGCAACCGCCGCAATTTTCACATCCATCGCTGTCAAAGCTTCTTTAACGGTTGCTACAAAATTTGGAAAAACACAAATCGCAGCCACATTGGCAATATCCGATTTTGAACCATCGAAATCGTTGACCGTTTCTGTGAATTTCCAGATTTTCTCTTTGCTATCATCTGTGTTTAAGGATGTTAAATCAATGCAAGAGTGCAAAATCTTCAAGGTATCCGGGGTATGGTTTGCTGGGGATTTTTCAAGAATTGCAGCACTTGCTTTATAAACTTCTTCATCCGTTACATCTAATTTAAACTTTTTGAAAACGTCTTCGTATTTACTCATATTTATTGTAATTTAGGATTTTGTTTATGTCGTTCGCTATCTCTTAACGTTTTTTTTTGCATATTATTTTGGAATGCTTCGGTTAAATTTACGCCGGTTTGATTGGCCAGACAAAGCAGTATCCATAAAACATCCGCCATTTCATCGGCTAAATCAGTTTTTAAGTCCGATTTCTTAAAGGATTGTTCGCCATAAGTCCTCGCCATTATCCGAGACAACTCACCTACTTCTTCCATCAGGAGAACCATATTGGTCAATTCCGAGAAATAACGGACACCATAGGATTGAATCCATTCATCTACCATTTTTTGCGCTTCTTGTATCGTCATCATTCTTTATTTTTTGAATCAACAATAATTGTAACAGGTCCATCGTTGCATAAAACGACCTGCATGTCGGCGCCGAATTCGCCTGTTTGAATTTCTTTTCCCAGCGCATTAGCCAAATTTTCGCAGAAGCGGTTATACATGGGAAGGGCAAAATCCGGTTTTGCCGCTTTGATATACGAAGGACGATTCCCTTTTTTGGTTGATGCGTGAAGCGTGAACTGGCTTACACAGAGTATCTCTCCTTCTGTTTCCAAAACGGAACAGTTCATTACTCCGCTTTCGTCGGCAAAGATACGAAGATTTATTGTTTTTTTCACTAAAAAATCAATGTCATCCTGATTATCTTCCGCTTCTATGCCTAAAAAAATAAGAAGCCCCTCCCCTATCGCCGACTTGGTTCGTCCGTCAAGCATCACAGACGCATTTTTTACTCTTTGAATTACAATTCGCATATAATTTATTTTTTCAATCCCTTCAATAGTAAATTGGTTTTATTTTCTCCGATTAATTCGGCAATTTCCGACTCCGGAACCTCTCGAAGTCGTTTCACACTCTTGTATTTTTTCAGGAGCTTTTCTTTTAGCACAGGCCCTATTCCTTTGATGCTATCCAATTCCGAAACGGTTTGTTGCTTGCTTCGTTTATTCCGGTGGAAAGTAATTCCAAAGCGGTGAGCTTCATCCCGCAACTGCTGGATTAATTTCAGGCTTTCGGAATTTTTATCCAAATACAAGGGGATGGAATCTTCGGGATAATAAATTTCTTCCAGTCGTTTGGCAATGCCTACTATCGGAATCCGTCCGTATAAATCCAAATCTCTCAGGGCGTCGGTAGCTGCATGCAACTGTCCTTTCCCTCCATCAATAACAATTAGTTGAGGCAATTCTTGTTCTTCGTCCAACAATCGCCGGTATCTGCGAAAAATCGTTTCGTACATAGATTGAAAATCATCCGGGCCGGTCACAGTTTTAATATTGAAATGCCGATAGTCTTTTTTGGAAGGCTTTGCCATCTTAAAAACCACGCAGGCAGAAACCGGATTTGTACCTTGAATATTAGAATTATCAAAACACTCGATATGATTGGGCATTTCTTTTAGATGCAAATCGTTTTGGAGGGTTTTTAAAATACGTGTTGAGCGTTGAGCAGGATTTAATTTTTCTGCTTGTTTCAACTGGTCAATCTTGTATTGTTGGGCATTTTTTTCGGAAAGAGTCAATAATTTTTTCTTGTCTCCTTTTTGTGGAACGATAAATTCTACCGCATTAATTTCAATATCCGGGAGAAAGGGCACAATTATTTCTTTAGCGCCACTTCCGAAACGGTTTCTTAGCTCAATGATTCCCATACCCAGAATCTGTTCTTTGGGTTCATCCAATTGAACGCGGTATTCGATTGTATAACCTTGCACAATGGCTCCGGAAGAAATATGAAGATAATTTATAAAAACAGATTGTCCGGATTCATCGAAAGAAAACACATCAATATTATTCAGATTGGGATTAACAACAATGGATTTGGCCGAATAATTTTCCAATATTTTATATCTTTCTTTCAGGAATGCGGCTTCTTCAAATCGCAATTCTTCAGCCAAACGCAGCATTTCATCGTAAATCTGTTTACTGACAAAATGAACATTCCCTTTCAAAATCTCTTCGATTACCTTTATGCCTTTGTTATACGCTTCCTCTGATTGAAGTGCAAGGCAAGGGCCCAGACATCTTTTCAAATGATATTGCAGACAGAGTCTGAATTTTTTCTTTTCTATATTTTCTTTGGAAAGAACATAATGGCAATTTCGTATCGGATAAATAGTAGTCAGCAAACGCAAAAGATATTTGGCATTCAGCACAGAAGTATAAGGTCCGTAATAATGTGATTTGTCGTTTGTTTTCTGTCTGGTCAGATAAATCCGGGGAAAAGGTTCATTTCGTACCACTATCCATGGATAAGTCTTATCATCTTTCAGTAAAATATTGTACCGGGGTTTATGCTCTTTTATCAAGTTATTCTCCAAAAGGAAAGCATCTTCTTCGGATTCAACAACCAAATAGCGAATATTCCGAATTTTCCTCACCATAATCCGGGTTTTAGGATTATCCTGTATTTTATTGAAATAAGAAGAAACTCGTTTCTTTAGATTTTTTGCTTTTCCAACATAAATTATCGTATCGTTTTCGTCCAAATACATATAACACCCCGGGGTTTCCGGGATGGCGGACAAGATAGTCAATATGTTTTTATCAGCTGTCATATTTGATTAGCGAATCTACCTGCACTTCCGGCGGGAAGACTCCCCTACCCTTCAAATCTTCCAGTTCAATCAAAAAATTCACATACATTTTTCGAGGGTGAAAATTCCGGACTAAGTTTACAGCAGCGCTCATCGTTCCTCCGGTTGCCAACAAATCGTCGTGTAGTAAAACAATATCGTTCGAATCAACAGCATCCCGGTGAATCTGGATAATATCGGTGCCATATTCTTTTTCGTAGGATTCTTCAAAAACCGCAGCCGGCAATTTTCCGGGTTTACGAATCGGAACAAATCCGGCATTCAGCCGAACAGCCAACAAAGGGCCAAGAATAAAACCGCGCGATTCAATCCCCACAACCTTGCTTATGCCTTTGTTTTTATATAACTCATACAATCCATCCGTAAGCTCCCGTAAAATATCCGGGTCTTTAAACATGGTAGTAACATCTTTAAATTGTATTCCGGGAATCGGAAAATCCGGAACATTGCGAACAGATTTTTTTATTTTTTCTATGTCCATAAAATTATATTTTTACAAATTGTTCCACGTGGAACAATTGTTTTTAAGAGCTATCTTATAGGCCTACTTTCTTAAAAAACACGGTTCGTCTGGTTTTTGCAACCACCATATATCCTTTTGCCTTTAAATGGGTATATATCTGCGTCGCATTATATCCCATAAAATCTTTGTTTTCATATTCTAATTCTTCAATCAAAAAATAATCAGGTGCATATTTTTCAAAATCGAATGTTTCTAATATGATCCATTCAAAATCCTCAACATCCATTGAGATAAAATCTATATGTTGCCCTTGGGGTAAATATTTCTCCAACAAATCATTAATTGGTTGAACTTTGACTCGAATTATTTTTTCAAATTTTATAAAATCATCTCTTTCTTGCGAAAGAGATTTGCTAAATGTATTTCCTGTTGAATACTTTCCATAATAATAAAATTCCAACTCGCCATAAGCATTAGAAACCCCTGCCTCAATATTGATATCCCGAGACCTTAATCTATTGAATATTTTCATCGCCCCAGGAGTTGCATCTATGTTGATACCTCTCCATCCTTTCTCATAAAATAATTGTGTATTAGAAAAAATGATTGGATGATAAGCTCCTATATCTATATAGAAACCTTTATAACTATTTCCTATATGTTCATAAAAAGTCTCCAGCAATACATCTTCTCCGTCTTCGGAATAATAATGCCTTGAAAATAATTTTTTTACTCTTAGGAAGAGTAAAATTCTTTTCACTAATTTTCGCGATTTAATAATCAATCTTCTTAAAATCTTCATGTTATTTTAGTTTAATTTTTGTTTTTATAAATATCCCGCAAAGATATTCAAAATTCTCATTTATAATAATTATGTAAAAATCGTTTTCATTACCTTCCTAATAAAACCAACAAAACATTTATATCGTTTGGAGAAACCCCCGGTATCCGAGATGCTTGCGCAATCGTTTCCGGATTGATTTTTGTCAACTTCTGTCTGGCCTCTGTCGATAAGGATTGAATGGTAGTATAATCAAATTTACTTTGAATCCGAATATTCTCCAAACGATTGATTTTAGCTGCAATTATTTTTTCCCGTGCAATATAGCCTTCGTATTTCATTAAAATCTCGGCTGCTTCAATTATTTCTTCTCTCCGATTAGACAAACTGTCTAATTGTTCCTGAAAAGCCGGAATCAGTGCAGCTATATTTTCAATCGTCAATTGTGGCCGAAGAATTAAATCAGCCAGCTTCACATTGTGCCGAAGAGGAGTCGTCCCAAAGGATGCCAAAGCCGAATTAACAGATGCTGCTTTCACAGAATAATTTTTGGCAAAAGAAACAATCTTTTCAATTGCACTTTTCTTTTGCTGCAACAATTCATATCGCCGGGAATCTGCCAAACCTAAATTGTATGATTTTTCCGTTAAACGCATATCTGCATCATCCTGACGCAACAAGATACGATATTCTGCACGCGAAGTAAACATCCGGTAAGGTTCATCAACGCCTTTTGTTACCAAGTCATCTATCAATACGCCGATATAAGCTTCGTTTCGCCCTAAAACAAAGTCATTTCCGCCATGTACTTTATTATGCGCATTGATTCCGGCCATTAAACCTTGCGCACCTGCCTCTTCGTATCCGGTAGTCCCATTGATTTGTCCGGCAAAAAATAAATGCTGAATGCGCTTGGTTTCAAGCGTTGGATGTAACTGCGTCGGCGGGAAAAAATCATATTCAATGGCATAGCCCGGACGATAAAGCCGGACATCTCGCAAAGCCGGAATTTTCCGCAAGGCTTCCAACTGAACCATGAACGGAAGTGAAGATGAAAATCCATTCAGATAATATTCTTGCGTATGCTCGCCTTCCGGCTCTAAAAATAATTGATGCTGCGTTTTGTCGGCAAAAGTTACAATTTTTGTCTCAATACTGGGGCAATACCTCGGCCCGATACTTTTAATCTGACCATTGTACAAAGGAGAATCAGCCAAACTGTTTTGCAAGACTTCATGCACAAATTCATTGGTGTATAAAGTCCGACAACTCACTTGAGAAAGCGGACGAGGGGTAAAATCCAAATAAGAAAACTTGTGAAAATCATTCTCTCCTTTTTGTTCTTCCGTCAGAGAGAAATCTACACTTCGGCCATCAATACGCGGCGGCGTACCGGTTTTCATACGGCCGACTTCAAAACCATGGGCTATCAATTGTTCGGTCAGACCGAAAGAGGCTGGTTCGGAGATACGACCACCCGAAATTTGAGTTTTACCAATATGCAAAAGTCCATTCAAAAATGTACCTGCGGTGAGAATTACCGCCCTTGCATGAAATTCAACATCCAAAGCAGTGATAAGTCCACAAACCGCTCCATCTTTTATAATTAACTGTTTTACAGTATCTTGCCAAATAGACAGATTGGGAATAGCATCCAATGCCTCTCGCCAGTAAAGAATAAATTTCGTCCTGTCGCTCTGTGCACGCGGACTCCACATAGCAGGGCCTTTGGAACGGTTCAACATCCGAAATTGAATAGCAGATCTATCGCTAACAATCCCCATCTGACCGCCTAAAGCATCAATTTCACGCACAATCTGACCCTTTGCAATTCCGCCTACAGCCGGATTGCAACTCATCTGCGCAATTTTGTTCATATCCATTGTTATCAGCAGGGTTTTGGAACCGAGATTTGCCGCCGCTGCCGCTGCATCACAACCGGCATGACCTGCTCCAACAACGATTACATCGTATTCAAACTTCATGATCTACGTAAGGAGATGATTCTGTAATGAGTTTTTCGAGTGCATCAATAAATTTATCTGCAGGTTCCACAAAAGACTGCACATCTGCTTCCTCCATAACCATCCAATCGCTATAATCGCCTGTCTGGCGAAGTTCAAAAAGCTGACTGTAGAATTTTCCTAATTCTTTGCAAATAATCCCTTTGGAAACAAAATGCAAACTTAATAATCCAATGATTCCTGCGTGAGTATGCGCCGAGTATCCATGCTTCATAAGTAATGCGCTTGCTACATAGTAACAAGCATAATACAAGCGATTCGCTGCCGTATTCCAATATCCAAGCGCAATAGTTCCTTTCGCTTCTACCAATGTGTCCTTTGCTTTCTGTAAGCGATGCAGTACAATCGCTGTTTTTTCTTCTTCACTTAATTTCATACTATTTCAATTCCATCATGTTCAACATTTTTGTAAAACAGAGACGGCTTTTGCTTTTCCCAATCTGATTGAGTGAAAACTTTTGCACTAAAGTATTTACCAAACTTCCAACCCAATTCCGTAAAAGGGTAAGCATAGTTGCCATAATCATCAAATGTACGCTTAGACTTTTTTAACAAAATAAGCAAGTCCCAATCCGACTCTTCGGTAGCATCGCCACGAGCCTGAGAACCAAACAGGATTAATTTACCATCCGGTAAAATCTCCTGTTTCAATTGTTTTATTTCTTCCAATATTTGCTGATTCATAGATCTTTATTTTGATAAATCGGCCAAAGCCTTATTTTCCATTTCTCGCATCAATTGCTCCTCTTCAGGCGTTTTGTCTTTGAAACCGCAAAGATGCAATACACCGTGAATCATTACACGATGTAACTCTTCGTCATAATTCGTTTTGAATTTTTCTGAATTTGTACGGACAGTATCCAAAGAAATAAACAAATCACCGGAAACAATTTCACCTTCCGTGTAATCGAAAGTGATAATATCCGTGTAATAATCATGCTGCAAATACTGCCTGTTTATGCGCAATATTTCTGCATCCGAACAAAAAATATACGTTATATTCCCTGTTCGTTTATCATGTGATGCTATCACGGATTTTATCCAAGCGCTTGTTTTCCTGCGTTTAATTTTCGGAAAAGAAACCGTATCCGCTTCATAAAAAAATGACATCGCCTTTGTGTTACAAAAAACAAAGGTACAATATTTTTACAAAAAAAACAGTATATTTGCAGTCAAATCTGATAAACTTCATTTACAATTTTTTATATGCCGAATATTTCTCGTAAAAAAACAGTATTGTGGATAATCTTTTTACTGCAAATCACATTTGTCAGCTACGCGCAAGATGTTAATGACTATATCAATCGCTGCCAATATCAACAAGCAATTGCATATATTGAACAACAAAATGATACATCTAAGGTAGCGGCAATGCAAAAAATAGCGTGTTACACTTACTTGCAGAACTATTACAAAGCAGTTGAGGACTTACAATTGCTCCAGGAAAGCTATCCGGATGATGTACAAATAAAAACGGAATTAGCGCTTACTTATAAAAAAGCATCTATGTATCAGAAAAGTATGGATTACTTTGATGAACTGACAAAAATAGATTCTACCAATACCTATTTTAAAATTCAAAAAGCGGATGTATTGTTTCAATTGGCGCAATACGATTTGGCTTTGGTAGAGTACAAAGCGGCCTATGATGAATGTGGCGCACTCAATCTACTGAAACAAAGTGCATTCTGCTTTGAAAAAATGAATCAAACGGATAGCGCCAAATATTATTATGAATATGTATGGAAAATGGATTCAACCGACCAAAACGCAATGGCAAAGTTAATCAAAATCAATATTGACGAACAAAATTTCGAAACGGCATTGGACTACTCGGAAAGTTTCATCGCCAAAGACACAAGCAATATGCAGATAAATTTCTTAAATGCATTTTGCCACTATGAGTTAAACGATTATCTAAGCGCCATTGAACGTTTTGAAAAATGTTATGCGGCTGGAGATACATCTCGCATAGTAAACAGCAGTTTGGGCACTTCGTACTACTTTATGAATGATTATGAAAATGCACTTCACTATTTTAATCTGGCATATAGACAAGACACCACAAATAATAATGTCTTATATGGTTTAGCGCAAGCGAATAGTAAATTGAACAATTCGGCGGAGGCTATCCTGTGTTATGAAAAGCTCATACAACGCACCCTTTCTGCTATCACATCCATGTATGTCTATCACAAAGGACTTGCGGATATTTATTATCTTGATGAAAATTACGAATTTGCGATTGAAAATTACAAACAAGCCTTGCACTATGCCACACCTACGCAAAGTGTAAACGTGCTGTCTGCTTTAGCTGAAATATATGACATTCGACAGGAAAATTATCCAACGGCAATCAATTATTACAGACTGTACAAAGAAAGTTTGGTAAATTACCGGCAATATGCAGAAATAGAGAAAGATAGTAGCAATATCAGGCATATATCCGCCAGAATAAATTATGTGGATAAGCATCTACGCTATCTGGAAGAAAAGATAAAGCCGGAAAATCAATGATTTTAATTCACCTTAAAACTCGCCGTAATCTTATCAAACCCAGCCTTATTTTTCTTTTCATCTTCGTTCGCTTCCTGATAAGAAATGCAAATTGCTTTCCCGTTCAGATAAAACATATATACTGAACCTTGATGAGGAACAGTAAGAAAATCAACAGTATAAGTAGATAGTAAGGCAGGATATTCGCCATAAACCGATTCTTTTATTTCCGTAAATTTTATATTCGGCGCTAAGTTATTTGCAGCGATAGAACTGCTATAAGACTCCAAATAGTCGTCAAAAGCAAAATCACTCTCATCTTCTATCTCTACCATACTAAACTGCACCAAACCGGAAGAAGAAAATCCGCTTTTCTCAACGCAAATATAGGAATAACCATCTTCTTCAGTCGCATCGGTTAGTTTCCAATCCGCCGGACAAACAAATGATATACCGTATTTTTCTACAACGGTGTCTTCTTTCTTTGAACACCCACACAAAATTACTACCAATAAGGTAAATAAAAGACTTTTACTTTTCATTCTGTTTTTATTAAATTATATTTTTTCAACTTATCATATTGCGTGCAATTTAATCAAAAAAAAACAAATACAAACAATATTTTATATAAAATAGCATTTTCTTTCGAATTCTGTCTGCAATCGCCTGTTTTTTTGAAAAAAATCATCCCTCTTTTATGTGTCATATTTGTACTTTATAAATCAATAATAGCATAATAATTTACTTTATTTTATTAAAAATAATTAATTAATACATATTTTGGATATTATTTCTTGCAGAAAAACAATATTTGACATATCTTTGTCAACAGTATGGAAAGTGACATTTCTTACAGACAAGGAAAAAGCCGAAAATTCTATAAATTGAGTAGGCAATAAATAACAATTACAATGTATGGAAAATGTTAAAGAAAAATTGTCCACTCTCCAAAAGATCGACAATGCAGGAATGAAAACTATCAAGGGTGGCAAAACGCTCCACACGTTAACAGTGACCCCTCAAAAAGTTGTACTTAGAGCTGCAGGAGCCTTTGATTCTCAGGATGGAGATGACGGAGATGATGGTATTAAAAACGATTAAATCTCTGTAAAGAGAAGTGCTGTATAACAGCACTTCTCTTTTATGATCTAAAGTGATCTGCTTATGATTTTAATTCTTTCTAATCACGGTGATTATTCTACAGACATTGTCATTGACTGGTTAGAGTATCTTGAAGCTAAGTATGTAAGGATTAATTCTTTTGATTTAATGGATTATCCTTGGGATATTGATCTATCATGTTCGCAAATAAAAATAAAGGGACAGATTATAGATAATAGTAAGATAGGGGCTGTTTGGTTTCGCAAATTTGGTTTTTTCAGAAAGAGCAAACAAGCAAATGATATAAAGATGACATTAGATCCATATGCACAATCTTATTTTTCAACAGAATTTTCCCGAGTTATGGAAGTCTTTGAATCCTTTTTCGCCCCAGCATTTTGGTTGACAAATCCCCAAAAAATTACACTAAATAAGTTTCTTGTACTGAAAAAGGCAGTTGATATTGGACTAAATGTTCCAAAAACTTATGTAACCAACAACAAGAATACTCTACGATTTCTTCAAGCTAATGGAATAGAACTTATTTCTAAATCTATATATGATCCATTATTTTTAAAAGTGGATAGTGAACGATACAGTATGTATACAGCACTTTTACAAGAAACTGACATGCAAAATATACCAGAAACATTTCTTCCATCTATGGTACAAGAAAAAATTTCCAAACGCTTTGAGATAAGGACATTTTATCTATGCGGTAAATGCTATTCTATGGCAATAATGTCCCAAATGGATACTAAGACTTCCCTGGATTTCAGAAAGTACAATACTGAAAATCCAAATAGATTTTTGCCATATAAGTTACCTTTGCAAATTGAAGAAAGTGTGAATCATTTAATGGAAGAGTTAGATTTAAACACAGGTTCACTTGATTTTATTCTTGATGAAAATGGCCAATATATATTTTTGGAAGTTAATCCTACTGGTCAATTTGGAATGGTTGACTTCTCATGTAATTATGGACTACATGAAAAAGTGGCAAAAAAATTACTATTTGAAGATTTAAAAAGAATATGAAAGCCATTGAATGCGCTAAAATATCAGACATAAAAGGGTCATTACCGCTTAATGCTTTGTTAGCAGAAAAGCTATCCACAGATCAGGATTATGCATTTTTGAAAGTGAACTTGTTTCCGCAAAAAAGTATATTCTACCAAAATGATGATTTTACATCATTCCTTTATCATAAAGAAATCGTCACAACAGTAGAAAACACTGAAAATATTGCAAAGACAAAACTATAGTATTTATATGAAAAAAATGATATTGTCTCCATGTTGTAGAATTGTAAAAGGATATTGCAATTCATGTATATATGATTTACAGAAAAATAATATTTATAAATTTTCCAATACTCTTCTTTCTATATTTTCTTCAAATGGGGAAAAAGACGAAATAATTTTTGCAAACTCTCCCACAGCAGATGATAACAATCAGAGTAAATTCATTGAAGACATGAAAGCAGAAGATTTATGTTTTGAAATAGATGATAGTAATGATTTTCAATCTATAAATACCAAAATTTCATATACTCCTCAGTTTTGTGCAAATTGTATTATTGACAGAGACGCAAAATCTTCGTATTCGCTAAAACGATGTGAAGAACTTATAGCTCCTTTATTATGTGAAGCTATATGTTTTAGGTATTTTGATCCACTTTCACTTGATACATTATTATCTAATTTATCTTTTTTTAAAGAATCAACTTGCCGAAGTATTGAAATTAACTTTACTCCTAAGCAAGTTGTAAGTATTGATGACTGTTTGAAACTTAAAGAACAGAATGAGAGAATATTTAAAATTATTCTATTTTCACAGGCGAATAATCAAATAATAACCATCGGAACAGATTTAACAATACAATATTCTAAAGAAAATTTGATTGATGAATTTCAATGTGGATTTGTATCTGATTTTTACATGAACGCACAAACTCAATTTTATATAGAATCCAAGAATCATAATAATTGTTTATACAAGAAAATTGCAATAGACAGAAAAGGAAAGATAAAAAATTGCCCTGCAATGAATGAGGAATTTGGCACTATTGACAAAGAATGTGAGGACTTAAGGTCAATTGTTCAAACTCATTCCTTTCAGAAATATTGGTCAATATCAAAAGATCAAATTGAAGTCTGTTGTGATTGTGAATATCGTTATGCTTGTCATGATTGCAGATGCTTTCTGAAAGATAAAAGTAATATAAAATCTAAACCACTAAAATGTAATTATAATCCCTATGAAGAATCATAACAGATTAACCGTAATAGTCACATTTTGCTGTCCATGTTTTGCAATCCAATTAGCAGAAAAATTAAATTATACTGACTATGGATCGGTCCTATAATATTTTCATCGCTATTATCCTATTCGCCACGGTATCTTTCTCCGGTACGGCACAAACCTTCACAGGAAGAGTTTATTGTAAAGAACTTCCGGTTGAATTTCTTAATGTTTTACTTTTTAGTTCGGATTCAACCATGCTTACCGGCGCTACAACTGACTCTTTAGGGAGATATTCCATTGAATATTCAAACATTGGAAGTAATACAAAACAAAATCCAAGTTATCTGCAATTTTCAAGTTTACAATACAAAAGCAAAATAGTAAGTATTGACTCCATTGAGCATACTGATGCGCTTATCGAAGTGGTTGAAAATATAAAAGAATTGGATGCTATTGTTGTTGTCGGAAAACAGCCAATATATAAAATGAGCAATGGAACATTTATAACAAATGTTTCTTCTTCCCCTGCTTTAAAGAATAGTGGTTCTATAGATAATCTCCTCAACAAAATTCCTTTTGTTTATGGGAAGAATGGATCCTACGAGGTTTTGGGTGCAGGTAATGCTGAAATCTATCTTAATAAACAAAAAGTACAAGATCCAAGCATTCTACAATCTTTGCGCTCACAAGATATAAAAACTGTAGAAATTCTTAAAAATCCAGGGGCAAAATACGCATCTGACGTAAATGCAGTTATTATAATAAATACACAAAAAAATGATAGGAAAAGCGCATTAAGTATTACCCAACTTTTACAACAACAGAATAAGTTGAGTAGCTACACCGGAATAAATTTAAATCACGCCAATGGCCCTACCGATTTAAATTTAAATATAGCCTATAGCAATACCAACATGGAAACACAGTCAAATGACAAAATTCAGGTATTTGATAAACTAAATCCATCTGAAACAAATGATGATGCAAATATAAATTATCATTCCGACTATATTAGAATGGGACTCGGAATGAACTCAGAATTAGGAAAAAAGGCAAATATTGGATTTACAACGAATCTCAATATGGGACTAATGAATAATGAAGTTCTATCCAATGGATTGAAACATTTTCAGGGGAATAGTGCAACATTCGATAGTCCGACGAATGCAAATTCAATAGTTAAACCATTAAAATCCACAACAAATCTATATTATAGCGGAAAGATTAAAACCACCTCTATCAATATTACAGACAATTTTTTACTGGGCAGAAACTATAATACATTTGAATATGCTGAAAAATTAAACAATGTCTCTGTGGCAACAGATGGAAAGCAAAAATTCTTAATGAACTCATTGCTGATTTCATTTAATTCGCCATGTACAGAAGGTGGAAATTTGGAATACGGTATTGAACTTACGCATAGTATCAATAATAATATATTTAGCTATTCGCAAGAGCAGATAGAGACCGAAATGGAAAATTCGGAGATAAATCATACACAAACTTTATATGCCGGTTATTTGGCTTACAGATACAATGTTAAGTCTTTTTCCATCTATGGCGGTTTGAGATATACGTATGAAATACCTGCGTATAAAGAAAACAATATTTCGATAAAGAAGGGTCAATATAGTCCATCTGTTTTTTCTCCAAGTCTTTCTATTAGTTATGACAAAGAGAATATTAACGCTGAATTATCGTATAGACGTACCCTATCCAAACCTTCCTACTCTTCGTTAAATAATTTCATTGTTTATGAGTCAAGATATACATATCAACAAGGAAATCCTCTATTAGACAATCAAATCAAAGACATGTATTCTTTCAATGGAATGCACAAAAATTTTAAATTAAGTTTTACCTATAATGCTTACAAAAATTCTATTACTTCCATGTTGTTTCCTTTTAAAATTGAAGATGGAATTGTTTTGAGGAGACTTACGAACATTCCTAAATATTCAGATGCAAGCCTTGGTCTCAATTGGGGAACAACATACAATCGTTATTCCCCAACAATTCAAATAGCAGGAGGTAAGCAATGGCTAAAATATTCGCATGAAACTTTTAATAGCCCTTTTATTTTGATAAGTTCGGATAATTATTTTAAGTTAGAGAAGCAATGGGGTCTTAATTTATATTGTGCTTATACGTCATCAAAGTATGAACTATATGCTCGTATATCCCATCAGTGGGAGTATAGTATTTCATTGACAAAACAGAAAAATAACTTCAATATAAACTTCAATATAAATAATCTGTTTTTACCGAGATTTCTTTCTGAGGAAAAGAAAATGAACAATATATCCGCATTTGAAAGAGTTACGCAAGATTTTTCAGGCATTAGTTTAACTGTTTCGTATCGTCTCAATTCCATTAAACCTCGCTATAATAACAGAAAAGCGAGCGACGAGTTGCAGCGTTTTTGATGATCTTTTTTTGTTTTCTAAACTATTATAACCTGCCAAAAGCAGCTAAAATTACCCACTTTTGGCAGATTATATTTTAAGCGTCAAGCATTAATAATTATGCTTCATCGGCTCAAAATAGGCTTGCGGATGCAAACAAGCGGGACAAGCCTGTGGGGCAGCGACGCCTTTGTGCACATAACCGCAATTGCGACATTGCCATTCAATTTCTTCCTCTTTCTTAAACACTGTGCCGTCTAAAATATTAGCCAATAATTTTCGATAGCGTATCTCGTGCTGAACTTCAACCTTCCCTATCAATTTGAAAGCGGTTGCGATTTGAGGAAAACCTTCTTTACGAGCTACTTGCTCAAATTCAGCATACAACACTTCCCATTCCTCGTTTTCACCTTCGGCAGCCGCCAAGAGATTTTGAGAAGTTGTTCCAATAATCCCTGCCGGATAAGAAGCAGTAATTTCCAACATACCACCTTCCAAAAATTTGAAAAAGCGTTCGGCATGTTCCTTTTCTTGTTCGGCGGTTTCTAAGAAAACACCTGCAATCTGTTCATAACCTTCTTTTTTTGCTACACTTGCAAAAAAAGTGTAACGGGTTCTCGCTTGACTTTCACCTGCAAAAGCCTTCAATAAATTCTGTTCCGTTTTTGTTCCTTTAATGCTTTTCTCTTCCATAAGTGAATAATTTTAGGTAAACATACTACAAAGATAAGGATTTTCTTGTAATTTCTTTTAATTTTTTACTAAATATTGAGTATTTTAGCAGTATTTGTTTTACCTTTGCAACGTTTTTTCAACTAAAAATCGATGAATCTACTTAATTCAAAGGTGAATCCGGATTTTAAACCTAAATTATTCACCACCATTAGAAATTATTCTAAGGAAAAATTCATGACCGATTTAATGGCCGGGGTCATTGTCGGAATTGTTGCGCTACCCTTGGCTATCGCCTTCGGAATCGCTTCAGGCGTAAGTCCTGAAAAAGGTTTGATTACCGCCATTATAGGCGGTTTTATCGTTTCTTTCTTAGGAGGATGTTCCGTACAAATAGGAGGGCCTACGGGCGCCTTTATCGTTATTGTTTATGGAATCATCCAACAATTCGGATTCAGCGGTTTGGCGGTTGCTACCGTTTTAGCCGGACTAATGCTGATTGGTATGGGACTCTTGCGATTGGGAACGATCATTAAGTTTATCCCCTACCCTATCATTGTTGGTTTCACAAGCGGTATTGCCTTGACTATTTTTACCACCCAGATGAAAGACTTTTTCGGCCTGAGTATGAATAGTGTACCGGCCGATTTCATATCAAAATGGATAGCTTACGGAAAATCTTTTGCCTCTATCAATTACGCTTCTTTACTTATCGGTGTGCTGACGATTCTTATCATCGTCTATTCTCCAAAAGTAATCAAGAAAATTCCAGGTTCGCTGATTTCCATTGTTATCATGACGGTAGTTGTCTATATTTTAAAGAATTATATAGGAATAAACGGTATCGAAACCATTGGCGACCGTTTTCAGATCAATGCTTCTTTGCCGACGCCGACGCCCATTTCCATTAACTTAGCAACCATCAACTTGCTTCTTCCGGCAGCATTTACAATCGCCATGCTCGGCGCTATCGAATCCTTACTTTCTGCAACGGTTGCAGACGGTATTACCGGAGACAGACAAAACTCCAATACTGAACTGATTGCCCAGGGAGCAGCCAATCTGGTAACACCACTATTCGGCGGAATTCCTGTCACAGGAGCCATTGCAAGGACTATGACCAATATCAATAACGGTGGAAGAAGTCCGGTTGCCGGTATTATTCACGCAATAGTCTTGTTGTTAATATTACTTTTCCTCGGCCCTTTGACCAAGCACATCCCCATGGCATGTTTGGCCGGGGTACTGATTATCGTTTCTTACAACATGAGTGAGTGGCGTGTCTTCAGCTCTTTAATGAAAAACCCTAAATCGGATGTAATAGTACTTTTGGTAACCTTCTTTTTAACGGTTATATTCGATTTAACGATAGCGATTGAAGTAGGTATCCTGCTGGCAATGGTGCTTTTGATAAAACGAATTTCCGAAACTTCTTCCGTATCGGTTATTAAAGACGAACTGAACATGCAATCGGATGCGGAAAAAACAGCCGACAACGACAAATTACTTTTGCCGAAAGACGTGGAAGTGTATGAAATAGACGGCCCTTTCTTCTTTGGAATTGCCAATAAATTTGAAGAAAGTATGCGTTCCATTGGCAGTAAGCGTCCTAAAGTACGTATTATCCGTATGCGAAAAGTTCCTTTTATGGACTCTACAGGCTTACACAACTTGGAAAGCCTCTACCGTATATCGGACAAAGACGGCATACAACTAGTGCTCTCCGGCGTTAATGACAAAATAAAAATAGTACTCAAGAAATCTGGATTGGCCGATAAAATAGGTACTGATAATATTTGCAGCAACATCAATGAAGCCTTGGAAAGGACAAAAACATTGTTGAGTTAGAAAATTATAACCTGTGTATTTTTAGACATTCCAAGTTTTATAAACTTGGAATGTCTTCAGTAACCCAATCTTTCGGAAATTTCCAACATTTTCCGAATAGGTTTCACCGCTTTCTTTACAATTTCCTCATCCACAAATAGCTCCGGCATTTCATATTTCAAACAATTGTACAATTTCTCCAAAGTATTTAGTTTCATAAAATTACATTCATTACAAGCACAAGTACTGTCATTCGGAGGAGCTGGAATAAACAACTTATCAGGGTTCTTTTTCTGCATTTCATGTAAAATTCCAGCCTCAGTTGCCACGATAAATTTTTCAGAAGCAACAATAGTTGCAAATTTCAACAGAGAAGCAGTTGAACCCACATGGTCGGCTATTTTCAAAATAGGAGACTTACATTCAGGATGCGCCAGAATTAAAGCATCCGGATGCGCAGCTTTCAATTGTAGTATTTTTTCCAAAGAAAATTGTTCGTGTACATGACAAGCTCCCGGCCACAAAACCATATTTCTCCCTGTAAGACTATTTATATAATTTCCGAGATTAGCATCCGGCCCAAAGATTATCTTCGTTTCAGGCGGAAAACTATCCACAATCTGACGGGCATTGGTCGAAGTAACCACTACATCAGTTAAAGTTTTTACAGCTGCTGTCGTATTCACGTATGAAACCACTACATGACCGGGATGTTCCGCAATAAATTCTTCAAATTTATCCGCAGGACAACTATCAGCCAATGAACAACCGGCATTCAAATCAGGCACAAAAACTCGTTTATCGGGTGAAAGTATTTTGGCCGTTTCGCCCATAAAATGGACTCCGCACAACACAATAATGTCTGCCGTTGTTTTCGCCGCCCATTGTGCCAGCGCCAAACTGTCGCCAACAAAATCAGCTATATCCTGAATCTCTCCTTCCTGATAATAATGCGCCAAAATAACAGCGTTCTTTTCTTTTTTCAGTTTATTTATTTCCACGATTAAATCAATAGACTTGGCAACCGGGATATTTAAAAATCCTGCTGCCTTAAAATCATTATCAACCATAAACTATATTATTTATTTATTTATTTTTATTTAAAACTATACTAATAATAATAATTGCCTGTTGAAAAGTCTGATAAAATTAGCACAAAAAATTTGCTTTTTAATTTATCATCTTTAGAAATTCATTCAATCATTATTTATCAACATCCAATCTTCTTTTAATTCCTTGCTATTTAATTTCTAACAAATTTTATTCACTTTATGTTGATAAAGTGGGAGGTTAAAAACTAAATTTAAATATACGCTTTTTTGTTGTTAAAATAAGACTGATAATTTTACAAAAAAACCGCTTATTTTATTTTGAAATTTGAAAACCGACTTTTTAAACATTTCGGTCGTTGATTACTACAAAAGAAATCAACAAGCATCGACAAGTTATCAACCTTTTTCTATCAATGAACGTAGCGCAAAGTTAGGTATTTTTATGCTTCAATGGAAATAGTTTTGTAATTATGTAAAAAAATCCGCCGGTAGGGTGGGGTGGTATGAATATTTTTATTTTTTATAATTCCCTGAAAACCAAAACTTTTCCATGCGTTATTTCAATAGTGAACTGTTCCGAAACGGCTTCATTCAGGGTACCCTGCCACCAAGAAGTCAACTTTCTGTTTTTTACCTCATAAGCCAAGTTTTGAAAAGTAAAAAGCGTATCGGGTGTAATGCTGAAAATAGAAATTTGTTGGCCGGGATAGCTTTCGTAAACGCATGTTTCTCGTTGTGGAACGAACGAACCGTAATCGGTAAGCAACTGAACGTCTGCTATTGCTGCATAATCAACCAAAAGCGAAAGATTACCCAAGGTATGATCCTCTCTTTTTCCGGTTGCACCGAGTATGCTGATTTTTTTCCAGTTGTTGTTGACACAGAAACGGATAGATTTCGTTAAATCGTTGGTTTCCTGATCGGGATTATGGTGTAAAATAGTAGCAAACCGCTCCTTTAAGGCCAATGAAATACTATCCAGATCGCCGACAATAAAATCAGGTTCTCGTCCGAAAGCCAAAAGATTTTCTGTTGCTCCGTCACAACAGATGATTCGTTCGGCATGTTGCAACAGATTCAATAGGGTAGGGTGGTGGGGAAATGCACCGTTAGCCAACACAATTGTGTTGAAATTTTGTATGAGTGGAATCATTTTTTAATTGTTGATTTGCGCCATTCTTTTAATCCGACCACGGAAAGAACGGCATAAAATATAAATAAAACAGCGGTGGAATATAATCCTTGATAGAAATACAATCCTACTGCAAAAGAATTTACAAATATCCATAAATACCAGCATTCAATTATTTTCTTAGCAACCATCCAAGTTGCTGTGATGCTGAAAGTAGCAATCAAAGCATCCGGAAAAGCGACAGGAGAATCGGTAAAATGGAAAAGGATGAAAGAAAGTATTCCCAAGCATATAATGGTGAAAATAGTTAACGGAAGAATGATTTTCATATCAATGCGATGAAAATCAGCATCATTTTCTTCTTTTTTTCGCGAGAATTTCCAACAATACAAGCCATAGACAGACATGATTATATAGTAAATATTCATACCCGTTTCAGCATAGAGTTTCGCATCAAAAAAAATGTATACATAGAAACCCGAACTAATGATGCCGGCAATCCATAAAGTCCATTTTTGCTTGATTTCGAGAACCAAGTATACAAAAGCTAAAATCGCTCCTGTAAGTTCAATCCAATTATTATTTAGCCATTCAGTCATAATTCCGCAAAATTATATTATTTTTGCGTCTTATAATCAAAAAAAATGGCTTTAAATTATATTTGGATTGCTTTTTTTGTAATCGCTTTCATTATTGGAATCTGTAAAGTATTGTTTACAGGTGATATAGGTATTTTTACACAAATGATGAATGCCACTTTCGATTCGTCAAAAAACGGCTTTGAGTTTTCTTTGGCTTTAACCGGCGTCTTGTCTCTCTGGATGGGATTTATGAAAATAGGGGAGAGGGGAGGCGTAGTAAATACCTTGGCTCGCTGGTCTTCGCCGGTTTTTTCGCGTTTGTTTCCGGAAATTCCGAAAGGACATCCTGCTATGGGTTCTATTTTTATGAACTTTGCGGCAAATATGCTTAATCTGGATAATGCGGCCACACCGGTTGGCCTGAAAGCTATGCAGGAGCTACAGAACTTGAATAAAGATAAAAATTCGGCCAGTAATCCGATGATTATGTTTTTGGTTCTCAATGCTTCCGGCTTAACCTTAATTCCGATAATGGTGATGTCTTACCGGGCGCAGGCCGGAGCGAAAAATCCCGCGGATGTTTTTATTCCTTTGATGATTGCAACAACGATAGCCACGCTGGCAGGCGTTTTATTCGTCTGTTTCAAACAAAAAATAAAATTGGATAAGGTATTGCTCGGATTTTTCGGATTTTTGCTTCTATTTATCGCTTTGGTGGTTTGCTGTACGCAGGCTGTTTCTAAAGACAAACTTTCCGATTATACCTCATTAATAGCCAATTGTATTTTATTTATCGTAATAATAAGTTTTATTTTGGCCGGTGTTCGTAAGAAAGTCAATGTTTACGATGCATTTATAGAAGGAGCAAAAGACGGTTTTAAAACGGCGGTCATGATAATTCCTTATTTGATAGCTATTCTGGTCGGTATAGCCCTTTTTCGGACTTCCGGCGCCATGGAATTCCTGACAGACGGACTCTCTTACTGTGTTTCGGCTTGCGGCTTGCCTACCGCTTGGACGGAGGCTTTTCCGACCGCTTTGATGAAGCCTTTGAGCGGAAGCGGAGCCAGGGGCATGATGATTGATACCATGCAAACTTTCGGCGCAGATTCTTTTACTGGACGTATGGCTTGCGTTTTCCAAGGCTCAACCGATACTACTTTCTATCTGGTAGCGGTTTATTACGGTGCCGTGAATGTAAAGAATACGCGTTATACCATTCCAGGCGCTTTGTTGGCGGATTTGGCCGGACTGATAACAGCTATTTTTGTTTGTTATCTATTTTTTTGATATAAATTCGTTATTTGCTTTCTGTTTCCATTTATTTCTCAATCCTAACTCTTGCATCTACGGCGATAATTCCTTGCTCTGTTGCTAATAACGGATTGATATCCAATTCTTTGATTTCAGTAGCAAAACGGAGTAATGCAGAGAGTTGAACAATAATCTTAGCAAATTGATTTTCATCAATTCCTTTTTGTCCGCGAGCGCCTTTGAAAACGTTGTATCCTTTCAGGGAACGAATCATCGATAAAGCTTCTTCAGTGGCAAGCGGAGCCAAACCGGATGCTACATCCTTGAATATTTCCACAAATATGCCTCCTAAACCACAAAGCACAATATGTCCGAATTTTTCTTCATACTTGGCGCCGGCAAACAGCTCTACACCTTTCAACATCGGTTGAATCATAACCGCTTCCGCACCGGGAATTTCCATTAGTCTTCCAAATTCGAAATCCAAATGTTCCTTTGAACGGATATTCACTACCACACCGCCGACATCTGATTTATGAACCGGACCGACTACCTTGGCTACTATCGGATAATGCGCTTTTTCCGCAAAAGCGCAGATTTCTTCCCAATTATCGGATACCAAATCTTCTACTATAGGGATTCCGGCTGCTTTGAACAATTCTTGTACCTGTTGAGGCGCAATATATCCCGATTGTGGAATGTTATCAATAATTCTGCGAATCATAGGAACACTAACTCTTTTCAATTCCAGATTGTTAGGTAAAGGAGGAGGTGTTTTCAGCACTTTTATCAAAGCATCGGCCAAGCCTACTTCGTCACTAAAATTGACATGTCCCTTTTTAACGAAGAAATCGGTTTCATCCCAAGCCGTACTTACAGAAGGCAATACAGGGAAAATCGGTTTCGAGCAGGATTTCATTTTTTGGTCCAGTACTTCGTAAGCTTCGTAGACACGGGTCAATCCGGGACTGCCGAAAATAACGGCTATACCATCAATATTGGTAAATTTGGATTCGCAATAATCAATAGCAATAGCCAAATGCTCAGGGCCTCCCGTCCCAATGATATCAATAGGGTTGCTGACGGATGAACCCGGGAGCAGTTGCTTTTTTAATTTGTCGGCAATGGAAGTGCCCGATAGTTGTGGAATTTCCATACCCCCTTTGGCCAATGCATCGGTCAGAATAACGGCTGGGCCGCCGGCATGGGTTACAATGGCGATGTTTTTACCTTTCAATTCTTTCAAAGTGAAAACAGCGCCGACAGTTGCCAATTCTTCTCGACTAAAGCAACGTACAACTCCGGCTTTCCGGAATAAGGCTTCTACGGCCAGATCCGGATTGGCCATGGCGCCTGTATGAGAGGATGCCGCCCTACTGCCCGACTCGGATGTCCCGGATTTGATGGCTGCAATCCGACAACCTTTATGAATCAGGGAACTGGTGTGTTCGAGCAACTTATCCGGGTCTTTTATGCTTTCTATATACAAGAGTTTGATTTTGGAATCGGTCTCCGGATTAAAATTATCGTCCATATACTCCAAAACATCTTCCACTGAAATTTGCGCGGCATTGCCAATTGACCATACTGAGTTGAAACGCAGTCCCATCCGAATGGAAGACTCCATGATAAATAAAGCGGTTCCTCCCGAACTGGATACCATATCCACACCCATAGGGTCCATTTCCGGTATAGGTAACGTAAATAAACTGTGGTGATAACGATTCAAGATCCCGATACAATTCGGCCCAATCAGGCTGGCGCCTGCATTATTGATTACCTCAACAATCTTTTTTTCCATTTCACCGCCTTCGTTTGTTTCCTCTCCGAATCCGGCTGTATACATAATAAAAGCTTTTACGCCTTTTTCTTGTGCCAATATTGTAATTGTCTCTAAACAAGTCTTTGCCGGAATGGAAATAATGGCTAAATCCGTTTGTGGAATGTCTTTTATGTCGTTGTAACTCTTCAAGCCTTGTACCTCGCTTTCTTTTGGATTTACCACGTAAATATTGCCTTTATATCCTCCATTCAAGATGTTACGTATGCAATTACCTCCGGGTTTGGATGTTTTGTTAGATCCGCCTACTACGACAATACTTTTTGGATTGATTAGTTCTTGATTAATCATAAAATTTTATATTTGTATTACTATTACTTTGTTCAATTATGCCCCATTTTATTTTATTTCCCATCCCAAAGCGCTTGCACCTAATACAGCGGCATCACCTTCCGGTAATTCGGATAACAAGAGCCTTGTTTTCCCTTTGAATATACCTAAAGAATGTTCGAGCATAGCCTCTTGAATCGGATCAAAAATAAATTTACCGGCTTTCGCTAAACCGCCGAACAAAATAATTGCCTCAGGACTTGAAAAAGCAATAAAGTCGGCAAAAGCTTCTCCAAGAATTTGTCCGGTATATCTGAAAATATCTATCGCTACCTTATCGCCTTTTACAGCGGCGTCGTAAACATCTTTAGACGTGAGGTTATCTACATTGGGGTATTCGGTCAGAATGGTTTTTATTTTTCCTTCTTCAACGAATTTCCGTGCTGTCCGTGCTACGCCGGTAGCAGAAGCATAAGCTTCGAGGCAACCTTTGCGACCACAACCGCAGAGACGTCCATCTTCTTTTTTAACAATGACATGTCCCAATTCACCGGCAAAACCATCATGGCCGTAGACTACCTGTCCATTGATAACAATACCGCTGCCGACGCCGGTTCCCAAGGTGATCATGATGAAATTTTTCATCCCTTTTGCTACACCGTAAGTCATTTCGCCTATTGCAGCCGCATTGGCGTCATTGGTTAAAATCGTAGTCACGCCGGTAGCGTATTCTACCATTTTTGCAAACGGGATGGTTTTTTCTTTCGCCCATCTTACATTAGGGGCGTCTTCGATGGTGCCGGCATAGTAGTTTCCGTTGGGAGCGCCTATCCCTATACCATTGAATTTTTCTTTTCCACCGGTTTTTTCAATAATTGTAATTAATTCTGGCGCTAAAACAGCAAGATAAGCTTCTGCTGTTTCATAATTGCCGGTAGAAATTTTACCTGAATCAATAATTTCACCTCTTGCATCCACAACACCGAATACAGTGTTTGTTCCGCCGATATCAACGCCAAGTACATACGGTTTATCCATGATAATAATTTTTAATGTTTGTTTTTGAATTATCTCCCACAAATGTACTATGTTTTTTTGTATTTCTATCTATAATTTTTGCAAAAAAAACAGATAGCCCGAAAAGTCTTTTGAAATGATGCTTCAAAAGGCTTTTCAGACTATCTTCAAAGTTACTTTTCAGTAAGAAATTTAACCTGGTATTATTGCTTCCGATGGACAAGCATCCGCACAAGTACCGCAATCGGTACAAAGATCCGGATCAATTTTATAGATATCGCCTTCGGAAATAGCGCTTACGGGACATTCATCAATACATGTCCCACACGCGATACAATCATCAGTAATTACGTAAGCCATTTTCAATCTAAATTTAAATTAATAGACTACAAAGATAAAATAAGTTTTATTAATTTCCATAATTTTTGCAATTAAAAAATAATGAAAAGGCTTAGTTTATAATGATTCAAAATAAGCGCTTCCTGCATAGCGTACTTTAAAACGCCTGTGCAAACTATTTTTTATTTATATCCTGAATATCATTTAACTTGTGATTGTAACCGGTTATAATCTCCAACATTACTTCCTCAACACTTTGCAATTGGCGGAACAGGGAAGCTACCTGACCTATTTCCAACTCTCCTTCTTTCAAGTCACCCTCAAATAGCCCTTTTTTTGCACGACCTTTGCCCAAGAGTTTCTGTAACTCCTCCACAGTGGCGCCGCAAGCCTCGGCTGTTTCTACGGCAGACATGAAATCTCCTTTCACTAAACGTGTAGGAGACAGCTTTTTCAGCAAAAGTTTAGTATCTCCCTCATTGATGTTCAAACATAATTGTTTAAAATTCTCGTGGGCAGAACTTTCTTTTGTCAGTGCAAAACGGGTTCCGATTTGCGCCCCTTCGGCGCCTAATGCCTGAACAGCTAACAAGGCCTCTCCGGTTCCTATGCCGCCTGCGGCTAACAAGGGAAGAGAAGTGACTTTTCGAACAGCGGGAATCAGACAAAGGCTTGTGGTTTCTTCTCTGCCGTTATGTCCACCCGCTTCAAAACCTTCTGCAACAATGGCGTCTACGCCTGCTTCCTCACATTTAACAGCAAATTTTGAACTACTTACTACATGTGCTACGGTGACGCCCCGTTCTTTCAGAAATCTTGTCCAAGCCTTGGGATTTCCGGCTGAAGTAAAAACTATTTTCACCCCTTCTTCCGCGATTAACTGCATAATAGTTTCTATTTCAGGATACATCAATGGAACATTGACCCCAAAAGGTTTATCTGTTGCAGCTTTACACTTCCTGATATGCTCCCGGAGCACTTCGGGATGCATAGAGCCTGCTCCCAAAAGACCTAATCCACCTGCATTACTGACGGCGGAGGCCAAACGCCACCCGCTACACCAAACCATTCCCCCTTGTACGATGGGATAGGTAATCTTGAATAACTCACAAATTCTATTCATATTTTTTTGATATATTTCATACGTACATAAATTACTCTACGGTCAATGTTCTCCCTTTCGGATATTTAACCTTGTATCTCAGTTCCAATTCGTTTTTTTGGGTGGGAGGCAACACAAATTTCCATTTGACTTCGCCGTTTTCTTTGTCTAATTCGCCATTGGATAACAGTTCGGGAATCACTTCTATTTCCTGCATAGTTGATACCGGAATCTGGTCGAACAATACCATTGAAATCGGTTGACGTTTGTTGTTTTTCACGCTGATTTTCCAATCGCGAGTAGTTTCTGTTTTGCTTCCCAAAAACTTTTGAGTTGTGTATTCCTTTACCTTTTCGCGCTGTATGGACACATTTTTATCGCGACCTAATGCTATATTCAGCGTATCGGTCACGTATCGAATGTCTAAAATCGTTTTTCCAATAAATGTGTTTTCAAAGAAAATGTTGGCTTCTCCTTCCAATAAGTTGTATTGTTCCCAATCGGAGATATTAGCTAATAAAAAGGCGTCTTTATCCACTTTTGGTATGCAATAATATTCATATTCGGCAGGGAGCGAGTAGCGTTCCATTTCAACAGTCGTGTTCTTATTTTCAGACAAAATGGTATAAGGCGTTTTTATTTCAAATTCTACAGAGGTGGTGTTTTCCACCTGAATTACAGGAAGGGGAATATTTTTAGGTTTACTTTCCAAAATAGAAATTCCGGCAGCATTTCCTTCCATAGACATGGTTGATATTGCTCCTGTAAATGCAGCTTTCTTTTGCGCTACTTCTTCCAGCATCTTTTGGTCTTCCTCTAAAACAATATTCATATAGCTGTTGGATATAGGGAGTATTTTTTGTTTAAATCCGAGATAGGAAATCTGCAAATTACCGCCGCCTGCCGGAATTGACAGAGAGAAATTCCCGTCTATATCAGTGGCTGTACCAATAGTAGTGCCTTTTATCATGATGGATGTGCCCATCAAGGCTTCACCGGATGTGTCCGTTACCTTTCCCCGTACTTGATTGGATAAATCATTTCCGTCATACCTCGGCGCTTGCGTGTAATAATTAAGCAAATACGTCTTCAATATTGGAGCAATATTACCCAGATTCGGATTGACGGACGAAATTTTTAATTTGACGTTTTTCCATTCTTCTTTTGTATTTTGCATTACATTTGCTTTGTATACCAGCTCAATAGGTTCGGAAATATTTTTTGCCCGAATATCATACGAAGGATACCAAGCAGCATTATTCACATAATAAGACAATTCGACCGGCAGTCGCAAGGCCGTTTTCGAATCGACAAGCAGCATGACTTCGCCGGTAGGTTCCGGTTTTAGGTTACCGGCTATTGCTATTTTCCGTTCCAAGGTATATTTTTCATCCGACCAAGTTTTAATTTTCTTATCTGTTTCTATTTCTTTCATTTTTAGGGCGGCAATACGTTCGCCATAGTAAGTGGCTGTTGCTTTCAGATTGGTAAAATTGACCCCATCTGTTCCTCCGATTTTTTTATTTTCGCGCAGAAAAGTTAATTCTTCATTGATGATATCTTTGGTTGTTTGTTCTAATTTTATTTTCTCATTTAAATCGTTGATTTGTTTTGCATATTGTTCTATCTCATCGGTTTGTTTTATACTATCATTGTAATTCAGTTGATGGTTGACGGACAATACCATCACTTCTCCCTCTATTTTTACTTGCACGCTTTTTGCATCAATATAGGGAGACAATTGGGAAAAGCGAATGGTAGATTTTCCTGCTGGAAAATTGACGGTTGTTTTGCGCAGTACTTGCGCTCCTTTAATGAAAACAGTGGCTTCTGAAACGTCTGTTTTCAACACAATTTCTTTTTTCTCTTGGGCTACAAGAGAAGTACTTAGTAAAATAAGTAATAAAAGAGTAAATTTCTTCATGACTGAATTTGTTCTAATAAAAGACAAATATACGACAAATTTTTTAATAGTTTCAATTGGGGTGCAATTCAAATAGTCGTTTTTTAATCACTGAATCGTTGTTGGAAACGCAAAACCAGCTCCCCTCGTTTCCTAACGAAGGGGAGCTGGGAAAACGAGGGGCACTGATTTTTATTCTTTCACAACCTTGCTAACTGCCATGCCTTTATCGGTATAAATTTTAAGCAGATAAATGCCTTTGGGCAAAGTGGAAATATCAATCGTTTGTGCACCATCCTGTAAAGACGTTGCGCGCAACGTCTTTACAATGCGACCTGACAAATCCGAAATTTGTACATTGTCAAATTCCGTAATGCCGGAAATATTGATAATGTTTTTGGCGGGATTGGGATAGATTTTGAAATCTTCTTTTTTGACTTCAGTTATGGCAGTTGAGGCAGTCCATTTTGCATACAAAGTTACAGTGCCATTATTTGTTGCCGTTAAATTTGAAACGGATTGACTGTTAGAATATACTACCGCTCCTGTTGCGCTTGTTGCCCAGCCTGCAAAAGTATATCCTGTTTTGGTAAATCCGTTTGCCGTTAAATTTTTTGCCACATCATAAGTATGACTGCTTGATACCGTACTGCCTCCTGTGTTTCCATTTCCATTGTAAACAACGGTGTAAGTATTTGCTGTGAAATTTGCAACAAGAGTTCTATTCGCCGATACGGTAAATGTATAACTTGCGCTTGAAGAAACGACAGAACTGCCTTCTTTCCAACTTACAAACGTGTAACCATTGTTTGCTGATGCGGTAACGCTACAGGAAGTTCCTGAAGAAAAAGTACCGCCACCACTTGTCGTACCACCTGTCGACGGATTGGCAGAAACATTGATAGCATAAGTTGAAACCCCTGCTTGTGTAACACTGATTGTTCTTGTTAGCTCGCCGCTTGAAACCGTAACCGTTGCACTGCGGCTTGAGGCGCTTGTGTTTGCCGTTGCCGTCATTGTGAATGTACTGTTATTGCTACCGCTTGTTATAGAAGTCGTAAGCCACGAGGCATCGTCCGAAATTGTCCAACTTTGATTGGAAGTAATTGTAAATGAAGACGAAGTACCACCGTTTAGAGGAAAATTGTAAAAAGTTGGCGAAACAATAAGAGCAGGAGCAGCATTTACAGTAATTGTAGCATCATCAGTTTTATTGCCGTCTGCGGTGGTTACGCGCACTGTGATTGTTCCTGCGCTATTACAAGTCAGTATATGTCCGTTTAAGGTGCCTAAACTACTGCCATTGATAAGAGTATAGCTTACACTTTGGTTTGTGGCATTGTTTGGTGCAATTGTTGCAGAAAATGTTACTGTTTCACCTACTGTTTTTGTTACAGTTTTCGGCGAAATTGTTACTCCAGTCACATCAACATTCGTAGTTACCCATATTGCATACAAATTCACAGTGCCATTATTTGTTGCAGTTAAATTTAAAACAGATTGACCGTTAGAATATACTACTGCTCCCGTTGCGCTTGTTGCCCAACCTGCAAAAACATATCCTGTTCTTGTACATCCGATTGCTGTTAAATTTTTTGCAACATCATAAGTATGACCGCTTGATGCGGTACTGCCGCTGCCTCCATTGCAATTATAAACCACTGTATAAGTGTTGGCTGTCCATTTTGCATACAAAGTTACAGTGCCATTATTTGTTGCAGTTAAATTTGAGATAGATTGACTGTTAGAATATACTACTGCTCCTGTTGTGCTTGTTGCCCAACCCGCAAAAGTATATCCTGTTTTGGTAAATCCGTTTGCCATTAAATTTTTTGCTACATCATAAGTATGACTGCTTGATGCCGTACTGCCTCCTGTGCTTCCATTTCCATTATAAACTACTGTGTAAGTATTAGCAGTCCATTTAGCATAAAGCGTTGTTGCACTGGTTTTATCCCAGTTCCTTGCGCTTCCCATTGAACTTGTATAATACTGCGTTCCACTTCCATTAGTACTTGTATAGTAGCCACCAAATGTATAACCTGTTCTTTCTGGAGCGGTTGCGCTTGGCATTGCACTTCCATACGTTGCTGTTACACTTGAAGTCCCGCCGGTACCGTTTTGCTTATCAAATGTTACTAAAGTTGGGCAATCAACCTTAATTGTAAAACTTCCGCTTGTTCCGTTAACATCAAGTACCCTGATATAGTAAGTTGTTCCTGCCATACAGGTATATGTTACCGTTTCAATTGTTGAGTTATTACTTATTTCAGTTAATTTTGTTGTAGAACCACAACTCGCAAACAAATGCAAATCAATATCGTAAGAAGTATTGGTCTTCTCAAGTGTGATTCTGTAACTTCCTGCATAGGAAGTCGTGAATTTATAAAAGACATCTTTCAAGGTGCCATCACTATATATAGAGGTAGGTGTTGCACCTGTCAAAGTTCCAGATACGGTTGCGCTACAAAATAGATTTGTTGCATTGGCACATAGGTCGTTGGCGGGGGTAACCGTTACCCATTTTGCATACAAAGTTACAGTACCATTATTTGTTTCAGTTAAATTTGAGACAGATTGACTGTTAGAATATTCTACTGTTCCTGTTGCGCTTTTTGCCCAACCTGCAAAAGTATATCCTGTTTTAGTAAATCCGTTTGCCGTTAAATTTTTTGCTACACCATAAGTATGACTGCTTGATGCCGTACTGCCTCCTGTACTTCCATTTCCATTATACACCACTGTATAAATATGGGCAGTAAAATTAGCAACAAGACTTCGAGTTGCAGTTTCAGGTACGGTAAATGTATAATTTGCACCATAATAAACAGGATTGCCATTTTCTGTCCAGTTGGAAAAAGTATAACCACTGTTTGCTGTTGCAGTGACAGCGTGTGACGTTCCCGAAGCATAAGTGCCGCCACCACTTGTTGAGCCACCTGCCGTGGGATTTGAAGATGTGGTGATGATACAAGTGGGTGTTGCCGTTCTGATAACATTTACTGCCAACAAATATGTCCCTGTAGTACCCGAAGTGAAAGCTTCAACTTTGAAATAAAACGTTCCTCCGCTTTGTACTGTAAAGTAACCGCAGTCGGTATCATAAGTCGTCGACCAGGTACTACCGTCCGACGAATAGGAAAATTTCGCATCTACCGTATAGGTTTGTCCGTTAGTGCTACTATATGAATCATGTAAACGCGGTGTAACCGTATAGCCATAACCTGTAGGAAGCACAACTTTGTAATAGTCCACATCGCTGCTTGTGTGGATATTGGAACCTGTTGTATTTATGCTCGCTTGATTACTCGAAAAACTCACACCCAAATTGGAAGCCTGCGCCTGCGTGTTGTTGGGTTCGTATGTGTCGGCTTGAAGTGGGGATTGTGTAAAGTTGGCCACAAGGTTTCTATTAGCAGACAAGGTAAATGTATAACTTGCACCATAATAAACAGGATTGCCGTTTTCTGTCCAGTTGGAAAAAGTATAACTACTGTTTGCTGTTGCAGTGACAGTGTGGGAAGTTCCCGAAGCATAAGTGCCGCCGCCACTTGTTGAACCACCTGCCGTGGGGTTGGAAGAAGTGGTGATAGTATATTGCTTTTGCGTGAATGTTACAGAAATTGTGTGATTTGCCGTTACATTCGAGAACATATAATACCCATACGTTTTTGCAGTTGAATTAGCAAATCCGTCAACTAACACTTGATTGATTTCGTAACCGGTGTTAGGATAAAAGTTATATGTTTGACTGTTGCCGGAATTAACTGTTTGCGTACCGCTTGGCGAAATACTGCCATTACTGCCCGAGGAAGCCGAAATAGTATAAACTATCTGTGTGAAATTGGCTGTAATGCTTTTAGCACCGTAAGCATTCGGGGAAGTGCATCTTTCACAGTCAATTCAGAACCACTACCTTTGTCGAAAAAAAAGAGAGATGAAAAAAGAAAGAACAATCGCTTCACCATTGAGCAAGTCGGCAG
>JAITNQ010000109.1 GCA_031290435.1 Candidatus Symbiothrix sp.
GGAATAGCATCTGCATTTTATAAGAATATTCCCAATGAAATTCTTGAATTTGTAAACAGTAAACTACCCAATGAATATATCAACATACTAAATAAATTTGATAGAGATTTTAACGATAAAAAGGGAAATGAATGACAGTCACACTCAAACAGGAAGCGCCAAAATGAAGTTTCAACAAAAAAAATCGAAAAAAACGGGCAACTGAAATTTTATTTCGGTATTGTGCTGTATCTTTGCGTCAGAAAAGAGTATTTTTTAGAAAATATACTTTGAAGAAAATTAGAAAAATAACAAACATAATTAACATTCTGGTACAGCATAAGCGACTTTATTTTCAGAGAAATCCTAATTCTCTAAAAGATAAGTTTATTTATGTGTCTTTCTGTATTTTGCTCATTTTTTTTTATCAAATCATCCATAGCTTGTTACTGAAGGAATATATTCTATTTTTTCCGCTGATAGTATTGTTATTGGATTTTGCATTGAAATTCTTTCTTAAAGAAACCTATATCAACCTACTACCTTATTTGGTATTGCCTTTTGAAAAAAAAGCATTGATAAAATCTGTCTTGTTGTTGGAAATAACCAATATATGGAACTGGTATTGTTGCGTAGGGATTGTATTTTTACTCTCTAAAAATTATTTTGCCGGTACGGATTTGAATTGTATCTTGTTTTCAATCAATCTGTACTTGCTGTTTTTGCTAAACAGTTATTATGTTTCGGCGATAAAAAACACATTGAACAAGATCGTTTCACTATTATTGTTTCCATTCTTATTTATTTTTATTTTACCTGTCTATCTTTCTTTGCCTTATAGCGGTATTTTATGTGCTATAATCACTTTGGGTTTAATAATTGTCCTTTTTTATTCCGGTACACATTTCATAACTAACAAAATATACCGACAATTGAATGAAAGTTCCTTTTAAATACTTTATAAAAAAAGAAATAGCGCTTCTGTATAGCAGCAAGAGAATAGGGCAGTTAATGATAATCATAATTTATTTTGCTTTTTTTGCAGACTTTCAGTGTTATCAATACCATCTCTCGGATGATTTTGTTGTATTGGATAATTTGGATAAAATCATGATGCTAATGACCAAACTACTATTGCCATCTATCGTAATAGCCTTTCCGAGCGTGGTGTTGTTCCAGTTTTTTTTTGGTATCAAAGCCAATTATATGGATAAAATAATGACTATCCCGCTTCCTTTTACCCTTATTTTGAAGCGAAAGTATTATTTCTATTGTTTCCTTTCTTTTATTATGTTTCTATTATTAATACCTGCCGTCTTTTGGGGGCTAACTTGGCTGGAGTTGTTATCTGCATTGATGTTTGCTGTGGGTCCTCTTTCATTTTTTGGCTTATGGAGTTCGATTTTTAATGACAAAAAAATTGATTTAAAAGCAAGCGTTTTTTTTAATTATCAGGGAAATACCGCCAAACAATATTTGTTAATTGTTTTTTTTCCCTGCTTATTGTTTTTTCCTATATTTTGTTTGACTTATTTTGTGTCTGAATCAATGGCTTTACTGTTTATGTCTGTAACCGGACTGATTTTCATTGCGTTGCATAAGATTTGGATTACCCGTTTAGCTATCTACTACGATAAAAATATACTTGATAAAATAGAGAAAATAAGACAATGATAGCGATTAAACATTTATCAAAAGTATTTGACGGAATAGAGAAATTGCATATTCCGGACTTGCAAATCAAAGAAAATGAAATAATAGGTTTGGTTGGCAACAATGGCGCCGGAAAAACGACTTTACTCCGCTTGGTCTTGAATTTGTTAAAACCGACGTCAGGTCAAGCGTTTATTCAAGGCAAACCGGTTCACGAAACGGTAGAATGGAAAAGCATTACAGGCTCTTTTCTGGATGAAGGTTTTCTGATAGATTTTCTTACTCCGGAAGCGTATTTTTATTTTATAGGAGAAGCGTACAGTATTTCGCAAAAGGAAGTGGATGCTGTTTTGATTGATTTTGTATCGTTTATGGATGATGAAATATTGAGAAAAAAGAAATGCATAGCTAATTTTTCCAAAGGAAACAGACAAAAAATAGGGATTATCGGTGCAATGCTTATCCGTCCTAAGTTACTTATTTTAGATGAACCGTTTAATTTTTTAGATCCGAGTTCCCAACTGATAATGAAAAAACTGTTGCAAACCTACAATCAAACCTACAATACTACAATTTTATTTTCAAGTCATAACATTCAGTATGTTATGGATATTTGTAGCCGGGTTGTTGTACTTGATTCCGGTCATATCTTGTATGATGAACGAAACCTGACAGAGAAGAAGAAATTGGAATTGGAGAACTATTTTAAAAACAGGGAAAATATAATTTTATAAATTATGATATGAATTGCTTACTCAAATTGAATATTATTTCAAGGTAGACAATATCTTAACTCAGGAGAAGTAGCAAGCGCATGAATAATTCAGGTCAAAATATCTTGCATTAAATAAATATTTCCTATATTTGTAGCCGATATCTGCCGGAAATTATTTGAATCTTGGTAGGTGTTGAAAACAAAACAAGATGGAAACATATTGTTTTGTATTAGTGGCTTAATTAAAAAGCGTTATAGCTATTATTTTTGCGTTCGAAATCTCGAAAATTTCAACTTTGGCAGAAATAAGTTAGTGCCCATGTGTAAGCGTGGGCTTTAACTTATTTGTTAAAGTGGGTATTCGAGAACCTCGAACGCAGATAGAGTTAAAGTCTCACGCTTTGTTATTTTAAAAAATGATTTTTCCCGGGACTTGAAAAATCACAAAAACTACTAACTTAATGAATTTTTTTGACAGAATTGAGCGTGTACAACGGATTCACAAACTAATCCGGAATGAATCAACCGGTGCACCGAAAGAATTTGCCGAAAAGCTCCATCTCAGAGAGAGGCAATTGTATAATCTCTTGGAGGAATTAAAATGTTATGGCGCGGATATTCGGTATAACGTGGAGCATAGTAGTTATGTAAGCATTCGGGGAAGTACAAGGGAGTCTATCAGGTTTTTTTCGTATGTACTGTTTTTGGATAGAATGCGATTATAATGTAATTACATTGCAAATTCAATGCAATATAAACGCATT
>JAITNQ010000197.1 GCA_031290435.1 Candidatus Symbiothrix sp.
CGTATATTATATCGCTTAAAGCCCGAATTGATAACAATTCCTTCTTGGTCGGCATAATTTCCCGAAATCAAATAGCGTGTTTTCTCATCGCCGCCGTTTACCGATATTTCATGATTTTGACTAAAACCGGTTTGCAACACCTCATTTTGCCAATCGTAGCCTTTACCAAGGCCTGCCAAATACGCTTCCGTGAGCTTGCCTTTGTTTCCGAAATAATCAATCTGCAATTTGCCCCACTGCTGAGCATCCATCAGTTTCAGCTGTTTGGCGGGCGTACTCCATCCTGCTGTAAAAGTATAATTGACAACATCTTTACCCCGATTTCCCTTTTTTGTATTAACAATGATAACACCATTAGCGCCTCGTGAACCGAAAATTGCCGTTGCAGACACGTCTTTCAGTATTGAAATCGACTCAATATCCGAAGGATTGATAGCAGCCAAAGGATTGATGCTGCTTTCAATGGCAACTTCCGACGAGCCTGCGCCTGTTTGCGTAGAGCGCGGATAGATAATGATGCCGTCAATCACGTAAAGCGGTTCATTGGCTGCATGGATAGAATTTCCACCACGAATGCGAATATTTGACGAAGAACCGGGCTGTCCTGAACTTTGTGTTACGTTTACCCCTGCCACAGCGCCGCCCAGCAAAGCATCGACCGAATTGGAAACATTATAATCCAAATGGGACTGAGAAACAAGGGCAACGGCTCCGGTCAGTTCTCGCCTGCGTTGTGTACCATAGCCTACTACGACGACTTCGTCCAGCAATTCCGTATCTACACGTAGAAAAACAGTGATTGCAGCAGAATATTCAGAAACGATTATTTCCGAAGTTTTATAAGCTAAATAATGAACGGAGAGTGTGGCTGGAAGCGATTTTACACGAACAGAAAAATTTCCGTCCATATCGGTTACGCTTCCATCTTTCTCATTGACAAGTAGAACGCGTGCTCCCGGAAGAACTTCCCTGGTTTTTTCATCCAATACTTTCCCTTTAATTTCTACGGAACCATTCTGCTGTGAAAAAACAGACAAGGATGAAATTAGAAAAAAAATCAATATACTTATCGCATATTGGATTAATTTTATTAATTTTGTCACTGCTTTTAAATATTATTAGTGTAAAAGTGCCCTCCCTGATCCAATTCGCAAACGGTAATGAGAGGACACTTTTTTATTAAATATTTCATGGACAAAGGTAGGCTATCTTAAGTTATAAGAAAATACCATAAGTGAGGTATTTTTAGAGAGAGAATGCTTGCTATCTTTGCGAACAAAATAGCAATATGAAAAAAAATTTAATTGTATGGATTATGGTAATCCTTTTTGTCGGCTGTAAGCAATCGAATCCGATTGGAATAAACGGCTATATACAATCCGATTATACGGATACACACAAGATTCCGTATGACCCGGAATTACCATTGAACGGCGCAGCCAAATGGGAACGGGCTTTTGATGTGAGAAACTCTCCACTCTATCCTTCTTACGATTTTTACAATATGGAAAGTAGCGGCTCTCTTGTTTTGTTGAAAAACTTCAAAACGATTCAACAGGTCACGGGCGTCACCTGCGGTCCGGTTTGTGCGCTGATGGTACTGGAATACTATGGGAAACGGGACGGACGCAACGAAAAGGATTTGAAAGCATTGCGCGGGACGGATCAGGATACGACTTACTTGCGTCATATAATCAATATTTTTGACGCCATCGGCGGCTTTCAGTACGCCTCTACTTACGATTATGCCGAACCGACAGCGATTCCCGCTACGCTTTTCTTGGATTATCTGAAACAAGGTATTCCGGTAATCATCGGAACGGACGAGTGGGGAGGTCATTGGCAAACAGTGATTGGCTACGATACCATGGGAACCGAAAATACAGCCGATGATGTTGTGATTCTGGCGGATCCTTATGACACGGCAGACCACAATCAAGACGGCTATATTATCCGTTCCATGGATCTCTTATATGAGGGTGATTGGAAAAACCATTATGACCCGGATTATCATTGGGGGCTTTTTCTGGCTGTCCGGCCGTTGTAGAGACGTTGCGTGCAACGTCCCTCTACTCGTTTGCTAAATCCCAAAGAACCAAGTAGGTTGCTTTGGTTATGCCGGTTAAATTATCGAAGTTAATCGTTTCCACTTCGTCCCACGGTGTATGGTAATCGGGATGTAATCCGGTGAAGAACCACACTTCGGGAATATCCCGCAAGGAAAACGACAAGTTATCGCTTCCATGCGACTTGGGCGGAATAATATCAAGTTTGGGTGTGATACCCAACCGGTACTTCTCTATATCTTCAAGCAATAAGTCCTTGACTTTTGCTAATTTTTCGGAATAGAGTATGTGCGTCCATTTATTTTCCTTGCGGAGGGCTTGCCTTGCATTTTCCGGCACTCGAAATTTCGGATGAAAAATGGGGAGTACCCCGCCTTCGCGACCGACCATATCAAGGTTAATGTAGGCTTTGATAGCTTGAAGCGGTTTAAAATTCTCCACAAAATATTCCGAACCCAAATAATTGACTTCTTCGCCGTCCCAAAAAGCGAAGATAATCGTGCGTAAAGGTTTTTCGCCGCTTGTCACAATAGCTTTCGCCACCTGCAAAACGGCTGCTACGCTTGAAGCATTATCATCGGCGCCATTGTATATTTGGTCGCCCACCAGCAATTCGTCTATGCCCTCATGATCGTAGTGTGCGCCAATAACCACATATTCATCTTTCTTTTGCCCCTCAATATAGCCCACCACATTTTGCAAACTCAGCCTGCGGTAGGCGCGTTCCTGTTTGTACAAGGCTATCGAATCGGCATTTACCTGAAATTCGACTCTCTTCTCGCGCACAGGACTATATGCCTCAAAAGCTTGAAAATAGGAGTCAAAAAAAGCTTGTATCCCGGCTTCCGACAAGACCGCTTTTATATATTCAGCCGCAACCCGTGCATTGTTCGTTCCGGCTTTGCGTCCTTCAAGTGCATCACTTGCAAGGAAAGATAAATGAGCCTCAACACTCCGTTTATTTATGGTTTCCAAACCTTTATCAATGGCATTTTGAGCATAAATAAAAGGGGTAAACAGAAATAAATTCAGTAGTGTGAAATGAAACTTTTTCATGACCATAACTATTTAATTAATTAAAAAAACCTTGACAGATTCTGTATCTCTGTCAAGGTTCTTCCTCTTTAACTATTTATTATTGATAATATTTATCCAAAACCAAATTCGGATTGGTTGCCCTTGCTGCATCGGGTATCGGAAGGCGATAGTATCTCAACGGATTTGCTTTAACAGCTGCTACCCTTGTTTGGAGGTGTTTTTTTGCTTTTTCGAAGAAAGAACCGGGTGTATGAGTTCCGGTATATTCGGGATATTGTTGTACTGTCAAGACGGTTTCCGTCAAATTGTGCCAGCGAATCAAATCCAACCAACGTTTTTGTTCATACACAAATTCGTTCTTCCGTTCTTGACGTAAGGCGGCGCGGAGACCGACTTGGTCGTTGGCGGTAACTTCAATATCGGCAGGAGTAAGTCCATTACCATTGCCGACGGCAAATTCACCCACTTGATAAGCTCTGCGGCGAACCGTGTTGATAAGCCCTTTTGCATCCGAAAGATTTTGATTGGATTCAATCAAAGCCTCAGCCTTGATGAGCAATACTTCGGCATAGCGAATTTCCAAGCGGTCTAAGTCGCGTTCAGTAGGACCAACTAATGGGCCTTCGTAATAAGTACGGTCGATGCCTTTCCCAAAAATAGGCAACCATCCGGTGGTCGGATTGAAAACATAGACACTGTCTTCATCCGGAGTTTTACCGGAACCGGGTTTAGCTAAATGGGTGGTATATGAAAATTCGCGACGTTGATCCAATTCATTGTGAACATTAGCATTATCCCATTTCGTATATAAATCGTAAGAAGCCGGACCGATGTGAGTCGGTTCCGTATTCGGGTCGGCGTCGAATCCATAAGAGAACGCGCAATGCGATTGGTGGTTTCCGCCGTCTCCGGGTCTTGCATCGCCCAAAACGTAGGAGAAATTCAGGATGTGTTCCTTCCCAAACTTGTAGTTACGTCCGGCTTGCGTTTTAAGAAAATCTTCTTCCAATTGATATGCGGCACTGCTAATTACTTTATCGGCATACGTTACCGCATTTGCCAATTTAGCAGCATCGGCCGTAACCGGTGTATTGGCATTGTCTCTTGACGTAACCGTTGACCAAGTAAGATAGGCTTTCGACAAAATAGCTTGTGCAGCATATTTATTCGGATAAGTTTTAGTACCGGTATTTACAGGCAATAATTCTTCGGCCTTTTTAAAATCGCGCTCTGCTTGTTGGTAAACCTTATCCACACTTTCCGGAACGCCATTGGAAGCATTTTCGGTAGAAGTATAAATCGGCACTTCACCAAAGATTTGTACTAAATAGAAGTAAGCCAAACCACGAGCAAAATAAGCGCCGCCCAAAGCTAAATTTTTATTAGCCGTAGATAAGACTTTTCCTGTCGCAGCATTGGCAACAACGCTGTCTTGGAGAGCCGAAATTTGTTCAATAGCGTCATTGGCTTGTGCAATCACTCCGGTATGCCTGTTCCACAGAGAAGACTCAACATAAGCGTTGTTCGGTTGAACATCAAAGAGGCTGATTAAAGGACCATCGGCGGTATCGTCCCCTTCAAAACTAATGGTTCCTTCACTTAGCGTTTCAATAGTAAAGGAACCTCCGGAACCTAAACTTACCGATTTAACAATTCCCTTCACAAATGCAACGGCTGTTGCATCATTGGTAATAGGCGGCTCTTCGACTTCTCCACCAGTACCATCATTGTCACCATCACAGGCAAAAAAGGATAACGATAGCGCTAACGCGACTAAAACTCTGTAATTGTAATTGAATAACTTTTTCATCTTTCTAATTTTTTAATAAATGAATAATAAAATGAATTTAACTAAATTGTATTTAATTGATTGATATTTGTTCAAAAAGAAATACCTGCCCCCAATGATATTGTTCTCGCTTTGGGATACACACCCATATCGAAACCACCACTCACTTCCGGGTCATATCCTTTGTATTTTGTAATCGTAAGTAGATTTTGCGCCGTAGCGAAAAAACGAATATTTGCGGTTGATTTTTCCAACCACTTTTTAAAGGGCAAGGTGTAGCCTAAAGTCAGATTCTTGAGACGCACATAAGAGGCGTCTTCGATAAAACGACTATCCAAATAGCTATATCGTATATCCTGCGAAATACGAGGAATGGTATTGGAAGGATTATTTTCCGTCCAACGGTTCAGCATATCTGCCGACA
>JAITNQ010000217.1 GCA_031290435.1 Candidatus Symbiothrix sp.
GGCTTGGCGTCTGCACATTCAACACATCCGAAACGGGATTTGGATAGAGGGCGATTTTCTCCGTTCCGATAGTGGAAATCCCTGTTTCGGAAGCAATCGTTTCGTAATCAAATTCCAAAAAACCGGGTTTGCCGTCTGCATCGAAAAATTTCTTTAAATGCACCTTTACATATTTGCCGCTTGTCGTTTTGAAAACGACAACTGTTGGCTTTTCCGTATTTCCGCCCATGCCGATAACTGCCCATCCGTTGGTGGCGGCAGAAGCGGAAAGTTGTGTCGTCCGTAAGGGCGGCATGGAGGTCATTCCGAAAATGAATGTTCCCGTCAATATTCCATCCTCAGGATAGGTTGCGTTTGGCGCTGCCGTCAGGTTCGCAAAAACCTCGCTTGTGGGCGTATCGCCGGTTGCATCGGCAATTTTCAAACTGCCTGCCGCTCCGTTTCCTGCCAGTCCGCTATTGGTACGGACGTCGCCTGCATGGAAGGCAATGTCCCAGTCGGTACGCGCTTTCCATTCGGCATTAATCACTTCCGTCCCTATTCCACCAACTGTAGTTCCCAGTTCAGCCTTGCTTGTGCCTATCGTATCTCCCTGTTCAAAGGAGAAATAGTACCACTTGGTGTAATCGGGAATAGGGCTTCCCGCATAATCGCCGCCGTTTATATCCAAGTTGAAAGTGCGAACCTGAGCGCTGAGGCTCGTCATTAAAAATAAACTCAATAATAAGAAAGTAATTTTTGTATTCATAAAACGATAATTTAATTATTAATAAATAGTATGTTAATTGCTTTGTTTTATATCCAGATTAATGGTACCGTCGGATTGAAAGACATACTGCATCGTGATCGTACCCGATACGCCGATGTCGCTTTTAAAGTTCTTCAGGTATATTTTGGCGTATTTGCCTTCGGCGGTTCGAACGATAAAAGCGGATTGAACGTAAGTCCATACGCCGTTCATCATATCGGTCAGAACCGCCCATCCTTTCGGCGCTTGGGCAAGCCCTGTGTAAGCATAGCCGATTTTTCCCGCTGCCATCTGGCTCATATCATAGATAACAGAATCCGGAACATCTGTCAGATAACCTTCTTCGGGAGCTTCCGTTATGGTATCAAAATCGAATATCTCTTGCGGATATTTCAAAATGCCTCCTTCTCCCACCCCGGACACCCCGCTGTTCGTCTTTATGTTTTGGCGATGAAAAGCTAAATCCCAATCGGTTCGTTTGCGCCATTCTTCATTGGCTGTGGAGTCATTGGCGTCGCAGGAACCGATAATTCCACCTTCGGCAAACGAGAAAAATTGCCAGTCGAAATAACTGCTGCAATCGTAGATGAATATACCGTCTTGCGGCTCAACGACCTCAAACAGGTAGTCCTTGTCCCAAAGGCGGTCTATTTCGCAGGCGCAAAGTCCTGCCAAGCAAAGGATGCTTATCGCTATTTTTGTAATTGTTCTCATTTTTATTTGTTCATTCGTGTATATTAAAATCGTATTCCCAGACTGACAAAATAAGTTCGTCCCGGATTATTGGCAAGAAAATCGCGGTTTGTATAATTAAGCAAGTTATTAATCCCTACTTGCAAATCGCCTTGCATTCGCTTATAAACGGGAAATTGCTGCGTATAAACAAACCGGCTGATAAAATAACTTCCGGTCGAATCTTCCGTGATTTCTCCGCTATCCGAATCGGTTGAATAAAAGATGCGGGGCGACATCATCCGTCCCGACAACAACAAACTGTAAGGCGTTTCGGTAGCGGATAAAAACGGCAAATGTTTCCGTTTGTATACCACATTAACCGTGCCGGTATGTTTGCTGTTTCCCGATAGTTGCCGGTTGGTTGCCTTATCAACGGCATTGGCAAAGGAGTATCCGCCTTTCAGTTGGAAATCTTTCAGGAACGTCCATTGCAGAGAAACATCCACACCGGTGATTTGTGCATCTTCTACATTTTCATATTGCATTTCTGTCCGGCTCAGCCCTTCATTCCATATCTGATTGGTATTTATTTTGTTTTTAATCGCATTGTCATGCACCGTGACGGACATATTCAGGTCATTGGCTATGTATTCGGCCGAGAGGGATTTATACCAAGACTCTTCGGGAATTAAATCTGCATTTCCAATCACCCAAAAGGGAATATCTTCGCCTATCTTGTGCGGAAAATTCATGTACAGTTCTTTCAAGGTCGGCGCTTTGTATCCGTTGCTGATATTTCCGCGAAACCGGAAATTTTCCAAGCGATACATAAGGGATATTTTGGGAGAAAGATAACCGCCAAACTGCGAATGTTGCGTATAGCGGACGCCGATAAGCGCTTCCAATCCTGTTTCCGTTTTAAATTCACCCTGCGAAAACAAATTCCAGTTGGAAGCGTCCTTTTCGCCGGGGTCGAAACCAAATTGATTGTAGCTGAATGTATTTTCCAAATTCATCTCGGCGCCGCTTATCAACTGTATTTTTTCCGTGACATCCCAAGCATCTACCAAACGGAAAGCGGTGTATTTGGAACCGTTTACGTAATCCGACGAGTCGTTGCGCAGTTTATAGATTTGATGCCCGTCGTAGGTATCCCTGTTTCCGGTAAACGTCAATGCGTTCGTTTCCGAAAAAGTATATTGCAACTTCCCGCCCATCGTATAATTCTCATCCACGCGGGTTTGATACTTGTGTAAAAACCATGTCTCGCTATTGTAATAACTCCCTTTCATTTCTACATCCAACTTATCCTGTTTATATTTAAAAACCTGAGACAAGGTATAATCGGAATAAGGATACATCGTGTAACGGGAAACTTCTCCATTTTCATTGGGCTTGGATTGAATTGAATAACCGTCGGAGTTTTTAGCGGAGAAAACAGTTTTGGATGAAAAACGGTTGATTTTAAATCCGAAGGAAGCATCACCCACAAAACTGTTATAATCGGAATAGCGGACGCGAGCCGAACCGGATACCGGCTTATCCACGTCTTTCGTAATCACATTAATGACGGCTCCGATGGCATTAGAGCCGTACAATACGGACGAAGCGCCGTTAATGATTTCAATCTTTTTAATATCGTAGGTATTCAGACGCGAAAAGTTCACATTTTCGGTACGTTCGTTGACTAAGCGTTCCCCGTCCACCAATATTAATATGTATTTGTTATCCAAACCGGCAATCTGGATATTATCCCCCATCGGGTTGGGCGTAAAATTCACGCCGGGAACAAAATTCTCCAAAGCTTCGAGTACGGTTGTCGCTCCCGACTGTAGAATATCATTTCCCGAAATCACCTTGGTCAAGACCGGCGTATTTTTTAAAGTTCGCGCAGTAAGCGTTCCGGTGACGACAACTTCGTCCAAGTAATAATCCCGTTCCTTTATGCTGTCTCCGGTTATTTCTTCCGGATTAGGGGCATTTTGAGCGAAAGAAAATGAGGATGTAAATAATAGTCCAATCAGAATTAGTGCAAGTTTTGTCATCCGTTTTTTTTGATGACAAAGGTATAGGTTATAAAAATTGCAAAAAATCCCTATTTATGAGTATTTTGACAGGTGTTTTTACTCATTTGTAGGTAAAAAGTAAAATTATGCTGAAAATTAAAAAAAAATTACTACATTTGTATTCAAATATAAGAGAATATAAGAGAATAAAACAAATAAATTATGGCATGGCCGATAAAAAACAACTTCTAATGAAAAGCATCCAACAAGAAGACATTCACATCATTAGCAGACACAGTAATCAGACCGAACAAGGAATTAACAAAGCCTTAAAAGAAATTATTTATAACGACAGAGATGCATGGCAAAAATTTCTTCGGTTGTTTTTTATCAGTCTTGGTATTGGATTTACAGTATCAGGGATAGTTTTCTTTTTTGCCTACAATTGGGCAGACCTGCACAAGTTCTTCAAAATAGGACTGGCTGAGGGGCTAATCATTGTAACAACAAGTCTTGTATTACTTCCTAAAATCAACACCAACATCAGGAAGATTATCCTGACCGGTGCAGGGGTTTTAGTTGGCGTTTTGTTTGCCGTATTTGGACAGATTTACCAGACAGGAGCTAATGCGTATGATTTCTTCTTAGTTTGGACTGTTTTTATAACATTATGGGTTCTCGTTTCAAATTTTGCTCCCTTATGGTTGTTTTATCTCATTTTAATCAACACAACGTTAATCTTATACTCACAACAAGTTGCCAATGATTGGTCGGAAGTTTTTGTTTTCACCTTACTTTTTATCCTCAATACGGTTGTACTGATTGTCGCTATTTTACTTTCCAAGCACAAGCAATTGGTAAATGTACCTAATTGGTTTTTAAATACAGTAGCTTTGGCTTCTATAAGTTACGCAACCATCGGAATTATTATTGGAATTTTTTTTAAGTATCAGTTTGCCTTCCCTGTATTGATTATAATTACTGCGATATTATTTGGATTGGGTATATGGCAGGGACTAAAGACAAAAAGCAGATTTTACCTTTCTGTCATTCCATTTAGCCTTATTATTATCATATCGGCTTTGCTCGTCAAAATATCAGATGGGGAAATGATGCTTTTATTGGTTAGTTTATTTATAGTAGTCAGCGTTACTTTGGTTATTAAAGGCCTGATTGAGATTCAAAAAAAATGGACAAATGAAAAATAAAGAAGACATAATGGAGCTATTGGATTATCTCCAAACTACGGAGGAAAAAATAGTGGAATTTGACGAAGAATCTATTGTTGCATCTTATCAAAAGAACAACGACAATCAGTCTTTTTCGATAAAAATATTATCCGTTTTCGGAGGAATATTGGTTAGCCTTGCATTTTTAGGGTTTCTTGCATTAGCAGGCCTGTACGATTCTGAAATAGGTTTAATGCTGTTTGGAACACTTTGCATGGCAGGGGCGATTTGGATAAACAAAAAATACGATAAAATAATCATTGATACAGTCAGCATTTCGTCCTTTATAATTGGTTTTATACTGCTTGGTTTTGGTTTCAATCTGTTGGGAATAAGTGCGAACATTGTCAATATTATTTTGATTATCATTGCATTTTGCTCATTAAGTATTGTTCATAACTACCTACTATCTTTTATTTCTGTTCTGATAATAAACGGATGTATTATAAAACTTATCCTGTCAAACAATGCGTATAACAATCTGATTCATGTTTATATTTTTGCACTTGTAATCATTGTAACATATCTGTTTATGAAAGAAGCAAAAATAATTACAGCCAGCAAAGCCTGTTCCAAACTTTACAATCCGATTAGAATAGGATTGACTGTTTCGTTTTTATCAGGATTGATATTTCTTGGTATAAAAGGAATACTTGCCATATCGCCTGACTACATTTGGTTGTCTTCAATAATTATAATTTCAGCAATCGTTTATTTAGTATCCATTTTGTTTGGTGTCTTGCAGATAAACAAAACACGGCAGAAAATTATCATTTACATTGTTACTATTCTTTTGTTGTTGCCAACGGCATTGTCACCTGCAATATCGGGCGCTATTCTTATCATTCTATTGAGTTTTTTAGTAAATTATAAAACAGGTTTAGTTTTGGGTATTATCGCCTTTATTTACTTCATTTCTCAATACTATTATGACCTTAATTTCACTTTATTGACCAAGTCCATACTCTTGTTTTCATCAGGTATTCTTTTTATCGCGCTCTATTTATTCACCAATAAAAAACGAAGGATAAATGAAAAAATATAAATGGCTTATCATACTCTTGAACCTCATTTTTCTGCTGGTGTATTTCAATCATTCGGTAGTAAAGAAAGAAGCATTATTAAAGGATGGGCAATTGGTTTTATTAGCGCTGGCTCCTCGTGACCCACGTTCGTTAATACAGGGCGACTATATGGCATTACGGTATAAAATTTCAGAAAATATTTACGCTGATAGTATTGCAAAATGTGGGTATTGCATTGTTCGGCTTGACACAAAAGGCGTAGCGCACACGGTGAGATTTCAAAAAGGCTTGATTCCATTGAATGAAGGCGAATCTCTCATCGAATATACATTATCGGACAAGTGGAACATTAACATCGGAGCAGAGTCTTTCTTTTTTCAAGAAGGTCAAGCGAAAAAATATGACAAAGCAAAATATGGAGGCATAAAAATAGATAAGAACGGAAACAGCCTGTTAATTGGACTTTATGACGCACAATTGCGGAAGATAGAATAAATAATTATCGGAATAAAGGCAAAAATAATATTTCGTCGTATAAACATTTAGTGCCGGTTTTTCAGGGATGCATCATTCGGATAAAGAGATAGAGATATTGAAATCGGTATTGGAACAGGAAGAGTTTCAATCGGGAAAGCCGGTTGTGTTTTTACCGAATGGCGATGCTCATTTGGACGTTATCTTTTCGAAAGATAATCAATTTGCAGCGGCTCAGTTGAAAGAATATATTCCTTTCGCTTTTCAGCCGGTTAGTTCCATTTATTATTTTTACCAAGCGGCAGCGGGCGATTTTATCGAATATGTGAAACGGTATGTGCAATACGTAAAAAGATTTGGCAGGGCTTACCCGCTATACCAACTTCAGCGCCAAGGCTTTCTTTACTAACTGCCCTGTATTATGGGCGTTTAGTTTTACATACAAATTTTTGCGGTAGCTTTTGATGGTTTCGTAGCCGAGGCACATTTTGTCGGCTATCTCGATGTTTGAATAATCTTCCACTATCAACCGCAGCAATTCACACTCGCGGCGGGTAAGTTCCAAGGGCTTACTGTTATGGTTTTTCAGCAACAGGTCAACTTCTTCGCACAGAAACTGTTTGCCTGAGGCTACCGTAGTGATGCCTTCAATGACTTCTTCCGGCATGGCGTTCTTCAGCACATAGCCCGATGCGCCGTTGCCCAGCAGGTGTGTGATGATGGTATGGTCGGAATAACTGGTTAGCATCAGTATATTGACTGCCGGATACCGGGCTTTGATTTGGGGGCACAGGTCGATGCCGCTACCGTCGGGCAAACTGATGTCGAGCAACAAAACTTGCGGCTGCTCCGCTTTCAGTATCTGCCAACATCCTGCAACGGAATATGCCTTACCGCTTACTTGCGCTATCTCCGATTCGTTGATGAATTTTTCCAATCCTTCAACAACTAATTTGTGGTCATCAACTATTTGTACGCGTATCATATCAATTAAAAATTAAAAATTAAGAATTAAAAGAGGAGGAGTTAAGTTTGTTTTTTACGGTTAACAGGATTTTTGCCATTATTTTACACAGTTCTTCTGCATCTTGTAAAACACTATTTGCTTGTTCCTGACTTATATAATTCGTAGCTAAAAGTAATTTCAGCCAATAACGGGTTTCTCTGGCTTCTTTGTATGCAATACTTAATTTTGCAATGAAGTCTTTATCCGATTGTCCTCCGATACACTCTTCAATATTAGCGCCTATAGACGTTCCACTGCGCACAACTTGTTTCGATAAAACAAACTCTTTCTTTTCTTCACAAAGATATTTGTACAAATTCACTATCCTAATAGCAAACGCGAACGCCTTTTCCTGTAAAATATTATATTTTGCCATCTCTTTTAATTTTTATTTTTTCTCTTTTAATTTTTAATTCTTCTCTTTTAATTTTTAATTCTTAATTTTTAATTGATGAGCAATTCCACATTGACCTC
>JAITNQ010000227.1 GCA_031290435.1 Candidatus Symbiothrix sp.
GCGATTGCCTGCATGATCAGCAATACAATCGGGTCTAAATCCTCCACGTTCGCAACACCCCAAAACGCCGCAGTGTGTTGGTACATCCTTTGAAGGATAGCTTCTTTAGAGTTAACACTTGCCATGATATTATTTGCTGCTTTTTTTCCAAATATAAGCAATAAAATTTAAATACAAACAATTTTGTTCGATTTTTGTAAATATTCCATCATTTCATGTCAAATAAAACCTGTTTTTGACCTATTTATTTCACGTTATTTAGCTGATAACGATATATCATCTTTTCCTGTGTATCGAAAATTTCCCAATATTTTTCGGTAATATTGGGTAAAAAGGGAGCAATATGTTGTAACAATTTGAGGTACACCGCTCGTCCATCTTTTGTTTCGATAGTGAAACACAGTAACTCAAACGTCCAAATTATGACAATCCTTCGAGAAAATGTAAATTCTGTATTTTGAAGTATTTCATTTACCATCTTTTCAAGATTGACAAGTACTTCCGGTTGTGTGAATTGCCGTTTTCTTTCTTCAAAATATATTTTCAGTTCACTTTCGGACATGCTGCTTATCAAATTATTTGACAATAATAAACAAAAAAAATGAAACATGCACGATTTTTGACAAAATTATACGAAAACAACTGTTTTTCATCTCCTGAAAAGCTAACAAAGCCAACAAATTCTATCGACTTGGCCCCAAATTTTAAATGGTCAGTAATGCCTTTGTCTATTTCATAAATAGTATGCCTCATAGTTTTTAGTTTTTCATCAAATGACAATATTTGTATAAATTATTTGAAATTAAAATTAAAAAAAAATAATTATTGATTTTATATTTAAACTTATCGGCTGTAATGATGTCCTAATTCGAAGAGGTAATTTATCTTTGCATTATTCTAACACCTCCTATAAAAAAGATAATAACAGATGAACAAAAGCACAAAGATAGGCTTATTGGCTATCATAATCTTGTTGATTGCGGGAATGGCGCTATACCCGACTATAAAAAAGAGTTTGAAAAAAGACGAGCCGGAGAAGATAACATCGGCCGCTCCCGCTCGTGGTGGAGAAAGACGCGGTGCGCCTTTGAATGTCAATGTTGAAATTGTCAAGTCGGAGCCGCTTTCGAGTATTATTATTACGACCGGAAATGTTTACCCTGACGAAGAGGTGGATTTAACTTTTGAAACCTCCGGCAAGGTTACCGATATTTTTTTCAAGGAAGGCACTGCGGTTAAAAAGGGCGCTTTGTTGGCGAAAGTAAACGACAAGCCCTTGCTGGCCGAATTGCATAAGTTGGAAGCGCAGATTCCTTTGGCCGAAGGGCGGGTGTTCCGTCAGAAATCGCTTTTAGAAAAAGATGCGGTGAGTCAGGAGTCTTATGAACAGGTTACCACGGAATTGGAAAAATTACACGCTGATATAGAATTGGTGAAAGCGCGCATCACCCAAACCGAGTTAAGAGCGCCATTCGATGGCATGATTGGTTTGCGTAAGGTGAGTGAAGGCGCTTATGTATCACCCACGACCGTGATTGCCCCACTCACAAAAATTAAGCCTTTGAAGATAGAATTTTCTGTAAATGAACGATATAGAAACGATTTAAGACCGGGCACAAGTTTTAAGTTCAGAACCGTTAACGGTGAAGAGTTTTCTGCAAGCATTTATGCGGTAGAGGCGCGGGTAGAATTAACTACCCGGACTTTGCAGGCGCGGGCGCTTTTCCCCAACAAAGAGGGAAAGCTAAAGCCCGGCGCTATGGCATCCATAAGGGTTGAGAGCAAGGAAGTAAGAAATGCTATATTAGCGCCTAATGAAGCGATAATAGCCGAAATGGGCCGTAGCATCGCTTATGTTTATTCCGGAGGAAGAGCCAGAAGAGTGGAATTAGAGAACGGCGAACGTTCCGAAGCAAGAATTCCGGTATGGGAAGGTCTGCATCCGGGCGATACCTTGATTATAAGCGGAGTGATGCAATTAAGAGACGGCCTGCCCGTGACGATTGATAATATTCAGGGGCAGTAAAGAGGCGAAAGATAAATTATGAATATATCAGAATTAAGCATCAAACGTCCGGTTTTATCAACTGTTTTTGTGTTGATAATCTTTATTTTCGGAATAATCGGTTACACTTATTTGGGTGTCAGGGAATATCCGAGTGTTGACAACCCTATCATTACAGTCAATGTATCTTATCCGGGAGCCAATGCGGATATTATAGAGAACCAGATTACCGAGCCTTTGGAGCAGAACATCAACGGAATACCGGGGATACGTTCTTTGTCGAGCGCCAGTAGTCAGGGGGCTTCCCGTATCACGGTTGAATTTGAACTGAGCATCGACATGGAAACGGCGGCCAACGATGTGCGGGACAAAGTTTCCCGTGCCCAGCGTTTTCTTCCCCGCGACTGCGACCCACCTACCGTATCCAAAGCGGATGCGGACGACCAACCCATCCTGCAGTTGACCATCCAAAGCGAAAAACGCTCCCTGCTTGAGTTGTCGGAAATAGCCGACCTGACCGTCAAAGAACGTTTGCAAACCATTCCTAATGTGAGTTCTGTAAGTATTTGGGGAGAAAAGCGCTATTCTATGCGTTTGTGGTTAGACCCGTCAAAAATGGCGGCTTACGGCGTCACACCTATTGATGTCCGGAATACCATAGACCGGGAAAACGTCGAACTTCCTTCCGGAAGCATCGAAGGCGACAAGATGGAATTAACCATTCGTACATTGGGTTTAATGCGTACTCCGGATGAATTTAACAATTTGATTATCAAGAAAGATAACTACAATGTTATCCGTTTCGGCGATATAGGAAATGCCGAATTGGGTCCGGAAGACCAACGTAGCATCATGCGGAAAAACGGCGTACCCATGGTCAGCGTAGTGGTGATTCCCCAGCCGGGAGCCAATCATATCGAAATATCGGATGAAGTTCAGATGCGTATAACCCAGATGCAAAAAGACTTGCCGGAAGACGTGACCTTAGACGTCGTATACGATAATACCCGCTTTATCCGCTCTTCCATCATGGAAGTAGAGGAAACAATTTATATCGCCTTTGTTTTGGTTATCATCATCATTTTCCTTTTCCTCCGCGACTGGCGGGCGACTTTGGTGCCGGTGCTGGTAATTCCGGTTTCCTTAGTAGGCTCCTTTTTCATTATGTACGTGGCCGGATTTTCCATCAATGTATTGTCCATGTTGGCAGTTGTGCTGGCGGTCGGTTTGGTGGTGGACGACGCCATTGTTATGGCCGAAAATATATATGTGCGCATAGAAAACGGGGAAAGTCCGAAAGCGGCTGGGATAGAAGGTGCAAAAGAAATCTTTTTCGCCATTGTTTCGACAACTATCACCTTGATTGCCGTGTTTTTTCCCATTGTCTTTATGGAAGGAACGACCGGACGTCTGTTCAAGGAATTTAGCATTGTTGTCTCCGGAGCGATCATCATTTCCTCTTTTGCCGCCTTGACATTTACGCCGATGCTGTCGACGAAGATATTGAAAAAAAGAGAACAGAAAAATATTTTTTACCGGAAAACGGAACCTTTTTTCGACGGACTGAACATGGTTTATGAAAAAAGCCTGAATTATTTTCTGGCACATCGTTACCTGACTTGGGTAATTATCGCATTCACATTGGGACTGATTGTTTTCTTCTGGGCTAAGATTCCGGCTGAAATGGCCCCTTTGGAAGACCGTTCTCAGGTTTCCATCAGTGTCAGGGCGCCGGAAGGTTCGACCTATGAGTTTTATCGCGATTATACGGAAAAAATTTCCGAAATTGCCGATTCCGTGTATCCGGAAAGGGTGTCGAATGTGACTTTTATACGTTCCAATATGGCCAATGTTCAGCTGAATCTGCCGGATATGAAAGACCGGAAAGAAAGCCAGATGGAGGTTACAGATGCACTTTCGGCGGCAGTCGGAAAGCAGTCCGAGGCGCGTTCGTTTGTGCAACAACAGTCCACTTTCGGCGGACGGCGCGGCGGTATGCCTGTCCAGTATGTTCTGCAAGCGCCTAACTTGGCCAAGTTGCAGGAATTTATCCCCTTGTTTATGAATAAAGTTTCGGAAAGCCCGCTGTTCCAGATGGCCGACGTCAACCTGAAATTCACCAAACCGGAAACCCGTATCTCTATCGACCGTGACCGGGCGACCTTGCTGGGCGTCAGCACCATGGATATCGGTCAGACCTTGCAATATGCATTGAGCGGCCAACGGATGGGTTATTTTTACATGAACGGCAAACAATACCAAATTCTGGCCGAAATCAACCGGCAACAGCGAAACAAGCCTCTTGACCTGAAGTCTATTTACATCAAAAATAATCTGGGACAGATGGTGCAATTGGATAACTTGGTCGACCTGACGGAGAGCGTCGCTCCTCCGCAACTGTATCGTTACAACAGGTTTAACTCTGCAACCGTTAGTTCCGGACTGGCAAAAGGCGTAACCATCGGCGATGGTTTGGAAGAAATGGACCGCATCGCCAAAGAGGTTTTGGATGACTCGTTTCGGACAGCCCTTGCCGGAGAATCGAAGCAGTTCAGGGAAAGTTCTTCAAGCCTGATGTTTGCTTTCGGTCTGGCCTTGCTATTGATTTTCCTGATTCTGGCCGCCCAGTTCGAAAGTTTCAAAGACCCGCTCATTATTATGCTGACAGTACCTTTAGCGGTTGCAGGCGCCTTGCTATTCATGTATTTCGCGAATATCACAATGAATATTTTCAGCCAGATCGGTATCATTATGCTGATCGGATTGGTTGCTAAGAACGGAATCCTGATTGTAGAATTTGCCAACCAACGTCAGGAAGCCGGAATAGAAAAAATGGAAGCCATACGGGGTGCATCCCACCAGCGTCTGCGCCCGATTTTGATGACCAGTTTATGTACGGTGCTGGGATTGTTGCCCTTGGCATTTGCGAGCGGAGAAGGCGCCAACAGCCGTGTAGCGATGGGCATTTCCGTTATCGGAGGGATGTTGGTGTCTACTTTCCTGACCTTGTATATCGTTCCAGCCGTTTACACCTATTTTTCAACCAATAGATTAAAAAAAGAGAAAAGCAAATGAAACATATTGTACTTAACTGCCGTCCGACAATAAGCCTGTTTATTTTTCTGCTATTCATACCTTTTCTTGCTGAGGCTCAGGAAATTTATGACTTGAAACGATGCTTGGAAACGGGCTTGGAAAGAAACTACGATATTCGGATTATCCGGAACGAACAACAATTGTCCGAAAACAATGTCACCCTCGGAAACGCAGGCTTGCTCCCGTCTTTAGACCTCAGCGCCGGTTATTCGGGTTCGGTGAACAACACCCAACAGGATTATACAGATGGAACCCTCAACAAAACTTCCGGGATACTGAATCAGGGCGCCAATCTGGGACTGAATATGAACTGGACGGTTTTTGACGGGTTTTCCATGCAAACAAACTACAAACGCCTGAAGGAATTTCGGGAAATGGGTGAAATCAATACCCGGTTTACTATTGAAAATCTGATTGCCGGTATTGCGGCGGAATATTATAACTATGTGTACCAAAATCTTCGATTAGCGAACCTGAAATATGCGGTATCCCTCTCGAAAGAACGCTTGCGTATTGTGGAAGCGAATTACGATATCGGTACCAAATCGCGTTTGGAACTCCAGCAGGCGCGCGTCGATTTCAATGCGGACAGTTCAAATCTGATCAAGCAGTATGAAGTGGTTTATACTTCGAGAATTACCCTGAATGAAATGATGGCTCTCGACAATGTAGCCCAACAATTAACCGTCTCTGATTCGCTGATCAGTCCCAATCCTTTCCTGAAAGAAGATTGGCTTTGGGAGCAGACTATGGAGGCCAATTCACGCCTTTTGCTTTCCGTCAAGAATAGATTAATCAGCGAGTTGGACTATAAAAACCTGAAAGGACGCGATTATCCCTATTTGCGTTTGAACGCAGGATACGGTTACACCCTGAACAGCTACGGTTCGGGAACCTTAGACAAACAACAGACGCTGGGAGCTAACTACGGCTTGACTTTGGGATTCAATATCTTCGACGGATTCAACCGGAAGCGCGAAAAGAAAAACGCTCGCATCACAATTCAAAACCGGGAACTACAGTACGAACAAATGGAGTTGTCGCTCAAAGCCGACTTGGCCAATATGTGGATGGCTTATACAAATAATCTTGAACTCATTAATCTGGAACAAGAAAACTTGGCAACCGCTCGCGAAAACTATTCAATCGCCATGGAACGCTACCGTTTGGGAGACTTGGCGGGAATCGAATTGCGAGAAGCCCAAAACAGCCTGCTAAACGCTGAAGAACGCTTGCTCTCTGCACAATTTAACACTAAAATCTGCGAAATTTCACTGATGCAAATCAGCGGACAAGCAAAAAACTACTTAGAATAAGGCTAATTTGGATCGCAGGCCAAGCGAAAGCCCAGATGACCGCCGGGTAGGCTACTGTCGCGATACAGAACACGCACGTGCCACGCGTCGCTATTCCAGCTACCGCCACGCGCTATACGCCTATGCCCCGATGAAGGGCCTGTAGGATCGGTTTGCGAATCACTGCTGTAAGCGCTTTTCCAGTCGCTGCACCATTCCCAGACATTGCCGCACATATCATAAATGCCTAATTTGTTCGGTGATTTCTGACCCACAGGATGTGTTTGACCGCTGCTATTTTCTCTAAACCAGGCTACATTACTCACCTTATTGCTGCCGCTGTACTTGTATTGGGCAGGACATTCTCCACCCCTACAAGCATACTCCCATTCCGCTTCCGTGGGCAAACGGTAATTTTCATTGGTTTGTATATTGAGTTTTCGGATAAATTCCTGTACTTCCTCCCAACTGATATTTTCTACCGGCAAGCTGTCGCCTTTGAAATAGCTTGGATTGGCGTTTATGCCCATTATATCTTTCCATTGCTTTTGTGTGACTTCGTACCGGCCGATGTAAAAATCACTTAATGTTACTTGATGCGCCGGTTTTGCATCGCTATCGTAGTTCTTGCCTCGCTCGGTGCAGCCCATCGTGAAGGTGCCGCCCTGAACATAAACCATTTTAAAGCCCTTTTGATTACCGGCCGCCAAGTAGCTGTCCGCTTCTTGCAGGTCGCTCTGGCAGTATGCCGTGGCCTCGGCAAATAATAAAATCAATAAAAGGGATATTTTTCTCCCTACAATATGCTTAATATTGACATACAGAGTGTGTAGCGTAGTCATTGTATAATTTTGATTAGAATTTAAATACAAAGATATTATAATTTTTTATAATGTATGCAAGAAAATGTAAATTTTAAGGAAAAATATTATTTTACCTTCATAGAGCCGGAAAAAACAATTAGCCGGAAAAAGTAAAGATTATTTGCTGATAATCAGCGTAGACGGCATCAATTGAAGGGCTTCTTTCCGGTGTTCGGAAACTTCGTTCCAAGTGGAATAACTAATCAACATAAAATTGAATCGGTTCAGTAATTCGGCAGAGATGTCTTTCTCGGCCAGCATCCCGGCTGTTTTTTGACTATCTATAAATTGTTTCAATTTTTGTGCAATAAAAGCTTTATCCGGATTGTCCGGCAGAGAACGGTCAAGGATATAAAATGCGCCTCCCATTGATTTCAACAGAGTTTTCGCATAAGCTAAAAGGTACAAATCATCTTTCGAATCAATGATAAGGATGATTTTTTCCGCTTTTTCAAAGTCGCGGTTTACAAAAACCCCTACGGCGCAATTGGCTTGTTCGATAAACAGTTTGGTTTTATCTTGCAGCAGTTCATTGGGGATAAACCAGCCGTCCGGCACGAAATACCGGTTCTTCCTTGAGTCGCGGTATTGATTGGCGGCAATATCATTCGGCAGGTTGCTCCATGTAATGCCCGCGCCCACCAAAAGGAAATCGAATCCTTCTTCGTTGCTAATGGTAGAAATATCCTGGCCTACATTGTTTGATACCTCGTAGCGGGTATCAATCCGGATACCCAATTTTTTAGCCTCATATAAGATGGGACTGAAACTTACTGTCTCGAAAATATCTGTTTGCATAGGGTTTACATCCGTTCCGGCAGTAAAATGCAAGGCTGTTACTTCTAACTTATTGTCTCCCTTGGAAAACATCTGGTCGGCAACCTTGAGCATCACCTGTCCGTTTCCAGCGCGACCAAATGAAAGCAATACTTTGAATATGCCCTCCGGGCGTTCTCCTTTTTTCATTTCCACTAATTTGTCGTGCACGCGGAAGCAGGTTTTGATAAACCCCAGCAAAGGCATGGTCATAAAAGTTGTGACGAGCGTCATCAGTACCAGCATCACGAAAATGGGTGGCGGCAGGATGTGCATCTCATACCCGATAGTCAAGATAATCAATTCCATCAGACCACGGGTATTCATCAATGCGCCTATGTAAAGGCTGTGTTTCCATCTTTCCCCGACAAAGCGGGCGGATAGGGTAGCCCCTCCGAACTTTCCAATGATAGCTATTAAGGTTAGTATACAGCAAGTGAGCCACAAACCGGGTGTATTCAATAAGCCGATTTCTGTTTTCAGACCGGTCGAAACGAAAAATAAAGGTAGAAAAAGCGAAAGGGAAACCCCTTCTACTTTTTCCGTCATAATTTTCCGAAATTTGATGTCGGCAGGCATGATGACTCCGGCCATGAATGCGCCGAACAAGGCATGCAAGCCCAGAATTTCCGTCATGAAAGCCGATATGATGAGAATAAAAAAGATAAAAGCGACCAAACGTTTGTCTATGACCTCTTCGTTGTGGTATACTTGACCGACCATCTTCAGGAAAGGGCGTACAAACAGGAACATGACCAATATATAAAGTCCCGCGAAGAGTATATTGTAGACGGCGCTTAGCAGACTGCCCGCTTGTACCACGGAAATTACGACTGCCAACATGCACCAAGCGGTTATATCGCCATTGGCGGCGCTGGCCAGCGAAATGGTTCCCAAATGTGATTTGGTGAGTCCTTTCTCCTGAATAATACGCGCCAACACAGGAAAGGCCGTAATACTCATTGCGATACCGATAAACAAAGCAAAAGAATGAAAAGGCGTACCTTCCCCGGCATATTTATCATAAAGAAAATAAGCGGCCAACATCCCCAAAGAGAAGGGTACGATTGTGCTGACATGACTGATGAGGATGGTTTCTTTCAGTTTTTTTCTTACTTGCTCAATATCCAATTCCATTCCAATGGCAAACATGAAAAGGATTAGTCCGAACTGACTCAGTAATCCAATGTTAGCCAAGGATTCAGGTGGAAAGACGAACCCGGCTGTCTGCGGAAACCAGTGCCCGAGGATAGAGGGGCCTAAAATAATGCCTGCCAGTATCTCCCCGAGCACAGCCGGTTGTTTTATCAGTACGAAAAGTCCACTTAATAGCCTGCAACAGAAAAGAATGGTGATAATCTGCAAAAGCAGGATGCCGAATGGCGACTGAATATGGTCGACAAACAGGCGGAAAAAAACAGTCAAACCCTCATGCAAATTTTCCGGAACATGATAGACGGTATCCACCACTCCGATTGCCTGATGACTATCGCCTTTTTTGACGATAAGGTATATCAGTGAACCGAAAATCAGCAGCATCACTATATAAAAGATAATATTTCTTATACCCTTCTTCATGTTCTCTTATCTTGTTTTTTTATAGCAGACAATTCAGGAAATCTTTGCAATCAGATTTTCCTTGCACCGTCTTTGATAACTACATCGTAGACTTTGGGCTTGATATTGAATGTCTTTTCGTAAGCTTCGGTAGCTTTTTTCACGAAATCCGCTTTTTTATCTTCCCTTACTAAGTTGATGGTGCAACCGCCGAAACCGCCGCCCATAACGCGTGAGCCGGTGACGCCGTATTGCTTGGCTTGTTCATTCAAGAAATCCAATTCCGGACAGCTGACAGTGTATTTTTTGCTCAGGCCTTCGTGCGTTTCATACATTTTTTTGCCGACGGTTTCATAATCGTCCTTTTTCAAGGCTTCGCAAGTGTCTAAAAGACGTTGTATTTCTTCAATCACAAATTCTGCGCGGATATAATCCGTTTCATTTACTTTGTTTTTTACTTCCTTCAACTGGTCGAGATTGGTATCGCGAAGCAGTTTCACATCCGGATGGTTTTTGGCAATCTCGGCCACGACTCTTTCGCAGGATTCGCGGCGTTTGTTGTATTCTCCGCCAACCGCCAGATTGTGTGCTACGCAAGTATTTATCAATACCAATTGATAAGACTTAGGTGAAAAAGGCACGTATTCGTATGCCAAAGAACGGCAGTCCAAGCGAATCAAAGCGCCTTCTTTTCCTAAACAGGAAGCAAACTGGTCCATGATGCCGCATTTTACGCCTACGTAATTGTGTTCGGTGGCTTGCCCTATCAAGGCCAGCTCCTGCCGGGAAAATCCCAGACCGTATTGGTCGTTCAGGGCAAATCCGACTGCGCTTTCCAAAGCAGCCGATGACGACATGCCTGCTCCCAGCGGAACGTCGCCCGAAATGACAAGATTGAATCCCGGGATGGATTTTCCTTTTTTTATCATTTCGCGGCAAACGCCGAAAACAAATTTGGCCCAACCTTCAGCAGGCTTGTCTGCTTCATCCAGTCCAAAAGTGGAAGATTCATTCAAATCAAGCGCATAAGCATTTACGCTATCCGTTCCGTTGGGTTTGATTACACAATACATGGCTTTATCAATGGCTCCTGGAAGGACGAATCCTCCGTTGTAATCGGTGTGTTCGCCGATTAAGTTAATTCTGCCGGGAGAAACGTAAAGCGTGCCGCCTTCTCCGAATAACGCATGGAATTTTGTTTTAATCTTTGTTGTGTCCATAGGATAATGAGTAAAAAGTTAATTAAAAAATTGAATTTAATAAGACAAAATTGTATTTTTTACAAAAATACTAATTAATTTTGTATTTTCAAACTGAATTTGATGCAAAAGTTATTATTACATACATGTTGTGCCCCTTGTTCCGCAGCAATTATTGAAAATTTGCTTGCGCAAGGAATCCGTCCCGTGCTGTTTTATTTCAATCCGAACATTTTTCCGGAAACGGAATATACAATACGTAAGAATGAATGTAGCCGTTATGCCGCTTCATTAGGATTGGAAATTATTGATGGGGATTACGACCATGCACTTTGGCTTAACGATATAAAAGGGCTTGAAAATGAGCCTGAAAGAGGCTTGCGTTGTCTGAAATGTTTTCAATTGCGTTTATTGGCGACAGCTCGTCTGGCGTCTGAAAGGGGATTGGAGACCTTTGCTACTACGCTGGCTTCCTCCCGTTGGAAAAACCTTGAACAGATTGCGCAAGCCGGTAATTGGGCGGCGTCCCAATTTCCCGGCCTTACATTTTTTGAAAAAAATTGGCGAAAAGAAGGATTAAGCGAACGGCGCCGTATACTGCTGAAAGAGAACGAATTTTATAACCAGCAATATTGTGGCTGTGAATTTAGTCGGTAAATTGAGAGTAGCTATTATTTGCTATATTCATCTATAAAAAACATTACTTTTAGGTAGTATTATTCAACTTATAATCATTATCTTTGCAGCATGAAGTGCGACATTAACATATTGAAATGAATAAATTCAGATTTGGTAAATACGGCGAAACCGACGTTATGAGCCAGTTGATTGGCGAAAATTATCCGGCCTTATTGGTAATGAGCCGATTTGGCATTGCTTTGGGTTTTGGAGAAAAAACGATTGGAGACGTTTGTCGTGAGAATAGCGTAGATGTTCATACTTTCCTTGCGATAATCAATCTTATCGCTAACGAAAACCGGATTCCCCCTTCTTTTGAAACCAATATTTCCATTGAATCGCTGATTGATTACCTGCATAACTCGCACGATTTTTTTCTCAATTATCGTTTGCCTGAAATCCGGAAAAAATTATTGAAAGTCTTGAATAAAGATGAAGATGATTTGAACAAGGCCGTGTTGGGGTATTTCGACAAGTTTGTTTCGGAAGTCAGAAAACACATGATGAATGAAAACAGGAAAGTTTTTCCTTACGTAAAATCCTTGCAGAAAGCCGAAAATAAAAATAAATATTCCCTCGTTTTCAGTAAGCCGCATGAGCAGATTGAAATGAGACTGGCAGAATTTAAAAATATTCTGATTAAATATTATCCTGCACAAAGCACCCATGAAATTAATGATGTCTTGTTTGATATATTCAATTGCGAAAAAGATTTGGCTTCGCACAACGCAGTAGAAGAATATCTGTTTCTTCCTGCTATCGTGGAGTTAGAGAATAAAATCCGGAAATTGTCATGAAACCCGCATGCAAAACTTGCACCCAAGCGCATGAAAATCGAAGGATTGCTTGTAAATCCCTCAATGACAAAGTATTCATAATTCATAACTTATAATTCATAATTCATAATTTATTTACGATGAATCATTTAGTCAAAATAGCCATTCTTGAGCCTTCAATTATTATTAGGAGTGGGATAGTATCGGTCTTGCACCGTATGAATGGCGTCAGAATGGATATTTTCGAAATAGTTGATATAGCGCAATTAAAATCTTCCTTAAACCGGGAAAAGCCTGATTTATTGATTATTAATCCTTCGATATGGAATATTTTTTCCTTGCAGCAGCTAAAAAAAGAAGTAGCCAATCCCCAAATGAAATGTGTCGCGCTTCAAAATTCCCTTACAGACAATATCACTTTAAAAGCGTATGACGAAATCATTTCCATCTATGATTCAGCCGAGCAGATCAGTGAAAAACTAACCAAACTTATCTTTGAACCGGAAAAGGAAAACAAACCGGAATCCCTCACATTCCGTGAAAAAGAAATCATTGCCTGTGTAATAAAAGGATTGACTAACAAACAAATTGCCGACAAATTGCACCTTTCTTCTCATACGGTAATCAGTCATCGCCGGAATATCTCTACAAAATTGCAAATACACAGTACAGCCGGTTTAACGATTTATGCGATCGTAAATAAATTGGTGAACTTAGATGAAATTTAGTAATGAAAAAATAATCACTGTACTTTCCGGCATAAAAAAAGCATCCATTTTCAGGATGCTAAAAAAAAAAATTAAAGTTATGAATAAAAGAAAAATTTAGTGATGTCTATGCTTGCGCCAACGGTTCGATTGAAACAAAAGACCGGTCGTTTCTTCTTTTTCTAAACACTACTTCTCCATCAATCAGTGCATACAAAGTATGGTCTCTTCCGATACCTACGTTGATACCCGGATGGTGCTGGGTTCCTCTCTGGCGAATAATAATATTACCTGCTTTACAGATTTCGCCGCCGAAAATTTTCACGCCTAACCGTTTACTATGCGATTCGCGTCCGTTCTTTGAGCTACCGACTCCTTTTTTGTGTGCCATTTTTCTGCGTTTTTAACAAATTAAGATTGAATATCTTTGATCACTATCTGAGAGAATTGTTGACGATGACCGTTCAATTTACGGTGTCCTTTTCTTCTCTTCTTATGGAAAACCAATACTTTATCTCCTTTAACCAAAGGATTTAAAATTTCAGCCACCACTTTTGCGCCTTCAATCACAGGAGCGCCCACTGTTACTTTGCCATCATTATCGACCAAGAGGACTTTTTCAAATTCCACCTCAGCGCCCGCTTCACCTTCCAAATGGTGAACGAATAATTTCTGGTCTTTTTCTACTTTGAATTGTTGACCTTGAATGTCTACGATTACGTACATCTGTTTTTTGTTTACAGGTTATTTCCGGGGGTGGAAAGGTTTCTTCCTTTCGCTTATATATACCCTTAAAGAATAAGAGCTGCAAAGGTACGACATTTTTTCTAATTTACAAATATTTTTTTATCGCAAGGTGATTTTTAAATAGGGCGGCTTCCCCAGACTTTCCAAGTTTTTAAAACTTGGAAAGTCTATAAATAATTTGTGCTACGTCAGGAGTTCTAAGATTAGCCATTTGCAAATTATTAAAAATGAAATTACCTTTGCAAGCAAATTACTATCCGTATGAAAACATTTATAAAATTTACAGATTCGTTATTGTTTTTCTTGTGCTTAATCTTCTTTTTTTCTTGTTCGAATCGAACAGGAAATATTCAAGAAATATTCACCAAAGTTGAAAATATGCTTGAACAACAACCGGATAGCGCTTTGCATTTACTTCAGTTCATTCTCTTTCCGGAAGAATTAAACAAGAAGCAATCTAATAAATATAATCTGTTTCTGACACAAGTGAGGGACAAATGCGATAAGGATATAACTGCCGATACGGTTATTTTTGCCGTGAAAGACTATTATGTTCAGCGGAAAGACTATCCGAATGCTGCTTTGGCTGCTTTTTATTGCGGACGAGTATTACACGAACAAAAAAATGCCGACAAAGCAACCACAGCTTATCTGGAAGCTGCCGATTTGGCGGGAAAAACCGATAATTACAATTTAAAAGGGCTGATACAAGGAAATTTAGGAATTCTTTATTGTGAACATTCATTAGATAGAAAGAAAGCAATCGCTATGAGTAAAAATGCCGTTGAGATGTATGATAAAGCCCAAAATCACAAAAACAAAATAAATGCATTAAGTACAATTGGGAATTGTTTTTTAATTGAAAATGAAATAGATAGCGCTTTTTATTATTACAACCTGAGTTTGATATTTGCAGATTCTTTCAAAATAGTTGATATACAATCCAAAGTAAGACAAAATATCGGAGTTGCCTATCGAGAAAAAGGAGACTATAAAAAATCAAAAGAACTTTTCAGAGAAGCGCTTTCTCTTTCCATTGATAGTGTGGAACAGGCAAGAATATTGATAAACATTGCAAAAGTATATATCCATGAAATTAAAAAAGACTCTGCAAAAATATATCTTAATCAAGCATTATTAATTCATGTTGAGGACCCAAAATTGATACGTTCTTTATATTATTTATTATTTACTATTGAAGAAAAAGAACAACATCATTCGGAAGCACTGAGATATCACAAGGAGTATTATCGTCTTACAACTGAAATATTATATACTGAAAGAAATAACAACGTATTGGAAATTCAGGGAAAATACGATTTCGAAAAACTAAAAAATTCAAAAAATAAAGAAATAATAAAGCAAAAAAACACACTGAACGTCATTTCTTTAATCTTGTTTGTGGCGTGTATCATTACTTTATTGTATTATCTGAAATATCACCGGACTGAAAAATGCTTGTCGGAAACGAAACAAAGTGTAATCAATTTAGAAAAACTGGCGAATGATTACGAAAAGCAGGTCAAAGATTATTCCGAAGAAAATCAATCGGTAAGGAATATATTGCTTCAGCATTTTGAGATTCTGAAAAAGGCAGCATTGATAAAAAACGAAATAAACGAAGATGAGCGGAAAAGCGGACAAAACCTTATTAAGAAATTCAATAAAATTGTTTACGGACAAAACGATTTAGATTGGGGTAAATTGTATCAGACTTTAAACACCCTCAGCAACGGTTTTTACGACAAAGCCCGTGAAAAATATCCAAAATTGACGGAATTAGAGTTCCGTGTTTGTTGCTTGTCCTGTGAAACCGACCTCAATGATACGGATATATCCCTTTTTATAGGAAAATCCATAGATATGGTTCGAAGACTTCGTTCCGATTTGCGAAAGAAAATCGGGATTACATCCGCTAAGCAAAAAATCCGTCCTTTCCTTGAGGATATTTTTGCAGGAAAATGAATCATTTCTTTATCCTGTTATGAAAAAAACATGAGTAAAACATGAATAGCCGAATACTCATCACTCTTATTCTTAATGAATTAATAATTTAATTTTCAGGAAAAACATGAGTGAAGGATGAATGCTATTTTTTATTTCGAATAAACCCTGTAATTTTGCCGACGAATAATTGGACATATAAAATTAATGCGCAATAATGTATAATTAATTTGAAAATTTTAAGCTAATAAAAATGAAAAAGATTTATTTATTGTCATTTATTTTTTGTTGTTTTTTTGCAACAACTATGGGTAATGCTCTGAATAGGAGCAATGATGCAGATGAGATTGATTTGCTCGGAGATCTTGTATTCCCTAAGCAAAAGTCTTTAATAAAGCCTATTGAGGCTTTTATTACTGGACAGTACATTGAAGTAAATTTATACGCCAATCTAGGCACAATCGCCATTTTCATATACGACGAAACAGGCGGAATTGTTTATCAACAATCGGTAATTACTTCTTCTGAGCAGCAAGTTATTATCAATATCTCATCTTTTGATAGTGGAGAGTATGAAATTGAGTTCGTCAATTCACAAAATCAATATTTATCGGGAGTATTTGAGATTTAAAGAAAATAATAAATTTATAGTGTTTATATACAGAGAGTTGATGAATTAATACTTCTTGTCATTAATTTTTTGTCAATAGATAAAGGAGAAATGCGAGGCATTTAATTAAATAAAACTAATGAAAATACAAGTATCGTTAATTTTACTGTCAATAGTTTCAATTTATTGTTCTGCACAAGAATTAAGACTAAAAGGACATTTAGCAGATGAAAATAATAGTCCGGTTGCATCTGCCTATCTTCTTTTTTTGAAAGAAGATAGTGTTACGGAAATAAATGCTGCTTTGAGCGAAGAAAATGGGCATTTTAGTATTCTGTTACCTGAGAGAGGAAAGTATCTGGTTCATGTTTACCATGTATCACATGGGGATCATCTATTTCCTGTTATGATTAGTGATTCCATAATAAACCTTGAACTAAAAAATGAAAATTATATATTACCGGAAGTTATCATAAAAAGTTCATTCTATATAAAAGCAATGACTTTTAAGGACGGAGACTTACTATTTTCACCGTCGCTATTGGGAAACACGACAACAAATGATGCTTTGGCATTACTAAGAAACCTTCCAAGTGTTGAAATTTCTTCTACAGGAGAAATTCTACTGAATGGACATCCGGTTACAATCAATATTAATGGAAGAAATAGGAATTACCCTCCCAGCGCCCTACAAGCATTCTTAAAATCATTACCGGCTGATCAGATTAAGGAAATAATTATTAAACAAATGTCTTCTGCCGAAAATCAGGCTTCCGGTAGAGGAAGTATTGATATTATTACGAAAAAATTCGATAGTGAATCTGCCCTGCTGAATGTTGGCAGTAACATTAATCTCATTCATAACAAATGGGATGGAAGCGAAAATATTTTTTATGCTATTCGAAAGCAAAATTTATATTTAGATACGTCATTGGGATATGGGAATAAATATAGCGAAAGCAAGACAAAATCTGCCATTTCCTATCCAAATGGCAGAGCAGCGTCCGGTTCTACGAATAACTACGGAAGATACAATAATTATTCGGGAAATGTCAATATGGAATTGGATTTACAAAATAACAATAAAATCAATGCCTCGTTCATGGCTTATTTAGATAATGCCAAAAGAAATATTCATTCAAACTATAATTATTTCAACAATAATATTGTACTTGAAAAATCAACCGATGCGGGAAAACGGCGTGTAAATGAAGATTTGTATGCTTCGGACATAGAATTTATCAGCAACGACACCCTTCAATATCGTCATAAAATAAAGTATGGAGTCGTTTGGGGGAGTTCGAAGAATATCACTAACATGAAAAATCTCACTGAAATAAATGAATTTACAGCTATTTACAATACGAAAACAGAGAACGAACACAAAGGAATACAACACCAGATACAATATGATTTCACCTATATAGCCTCTGCTTTGACAGAAGTAAAATTCGGAACCCGAATGGATTTGGGTCGCTTATTTCCGCAAACAGATTTTGATTCGATTGTCAATAATACTCCGATACATAGTGCTTTACTATCGTCAAAATACGACATCAATGAAAATGTATTTGCAGCATATACCTCACTTCGACATATTTTGAGTGATAAATTCACTGTATATGTAGGAGCAAGAGGAGAATACACAGATTTATCGGCAAAATCCGTATATGATAAGATTTCGGCTGACTATGGGAAATTCCATATTTTCCCTTATGCTTATTTATCCGGTAATTTTCAACGGTTTTCGTCGACAATTCGACTATCGTCGGGAGTGAGTCGCCCATCGTTTTTATACTATGTACCTAATTACAGGTATGTTTCAAAATACAGGTATACAGTAGGAAATCCAAATCTTAAACCGGAAAGGTATTATGCTGTAAGTTTGACCAATATGATATTTGATTTTATCAATATTAACTTGACTTATACGCAAACCAAAGACAAAGTCAGATCCGTAACACAAAGTGTTAATAATAATTATGAAGAAAAAACAACCTATCTGAACATCTGTGATGAAAACCGATTTACCTATAATCTGAAGGTACCATTTGAATTTTTTAAGAAAAAAATGTTTGGTTTTTTTAGTGTTTATGCATATAATTCAAAATTTACTGATTTTAAGGAAAATATCACACTAAAAAACAATTCAGGTAAAGGGATGACATTTATTAATCATTTACAATATAACATATTAACAAATTTATCACTTGGTTATGATCTGAAATATCAATCCAAATGTTATTTTGAACAATCCATCAGTGATCCTTTTTACTATTTGAATTTGAATGCTTCTTGTGACATTAAATACTTCAGTATAGGATTCACAGCCGGTGATGTTTTAAATTCGGCAGCATTGCGAAAAAGTATTCTATATCATGGAGACAATCTGACAAATAACGAGGTCTCATATTGGCAGCGCTTTGGATTTGTTGTTCGGTATAAATTCTCAACAGTTAATAAGATTAAAGTAAAAGATAGTCGCGGTGTTGATATATCCCGATTCAAAGAGTGAATTTATTTCTTATGGTTATTCTTGAAATAACATATAATCTACTTATTATTAATTAATTAAATTTATTTATTATGGACGAAAAATTTATTGAAAATTTTCCATCAATTGGTGGGCAAGAGGTTTTAACAGATGATGTAATGGAAAGCATTGAAGGAGGTGATTGTGAAAGTTGCACAATTGCTTGTCAGAAATCTAATCTTAATGCTACAGTTGAACCAGACTATCCGGAAGATCCAGACGATCCGGAAGATCCAGACGGTCCATATTATTTATGAGATTTAGCGTTAACAAAACCGTTATAGGTGGGGTGTAAAATTTGTTGAAATAATTTATAAATAATTCGTTCCTTTTTTGTATCTTTGCAAAATAAATAATTTCTTATGCAAGAAACAGATTGGAAACAAAAAGCACTACAGCGT
>JAITNQ010000248.1 GCA_031290435.1 Candidatus Symbiothrix sp.
GTTTGTACGGAAAAAATCAGTTGTAAGTTGGATGGTCATTTCTGTTCAGGATACGCTGTGCAGGTATATTGCTGTCCGTCGTTTGTTAATGTACAAACTGCACTGTTCGATTCCATGGCTATCTTTATGTTTTCCTCGCTTAACACGCCATTGGCAGGCACTTCAAATTCCTTTGCCGTATTTACGCTGAAACTTTTTGTTCTTTCCAATGCACCGTCGCCTGCGCCAAGTTTTTTTTCCACGCTAAACGAAAAATCCCCTATCGTTCTTTCTTTTTCTGCCGTATCGAATTCTGTCGTTTTCAAAACAAAAGAAACATTTACGGTTTCATTTTCCGCCGACTTTGTTCCCGAATAACTGACATAAACGCGCTTTGCGAGCGGCATTGTCACTTCTCCGCTTTTGCGATTAATCCTGCCGTCTTTTTCTCCCAGCCGCACCGCAATAATATCGCCTCCGTTATTACCAATATAGTCGTATATACAGGGTACCGTTTCATCCCCGCTTTCTATACCAAGTATTCCCCATTTTCCATCGATGCAAACGGCATAATATAGCCCAGCAGAAAAATCGTCGTATATGGAATCATATTTACAGGGCACTATCTCTTTTCCTGTTGCATCAATCAAACCCCATTTTCCACCCATATTGACTTTTGACTTGCCGACATTAAAATCGCCTACAAAATCGTATTGGCAGGGAATGATAATGGTTTCATTTCCGTTGTATACATCAACTATTCCCCATTTTCCGTTGTCACAAACCTTATAGATTTGAGCCCAGCTTGCATAGGAAGCGGAATCGTACTTGTATGGAATGGAAAGTTCTCCTTTGTACGAGAAATAGCCCCACTTGCCTGTGATTTCGTCCTGTTTCCACGACGAATACGTTTTTTGTTTGCAACCGAAAGACAAAATCATTGACATTACGGCCAAACTCACAAATAACTTCTTTAATGCTACTTTTTTCATCTTACTTTTGTTTCTTTTTGTTTCCATAATTTTTACTTTTATTTGTGCCCCTTGCGGAGCGGTTATAATTCAGTTGCTTTTCCTACTTGTAAAGTTTTTCGGGTTTAACAAGGGGGCTTGCCCCCTTGTTGGTACTCCTTCCGCAGGAATCTAAATCCTGTGGGACGGGGATTGCTCTTTTCGTTATCTCCAATCTTCTTGCCAATGTCCGGGCGTGCCGGCCATCGTAGCTAAGATATACGTAGCAGACATCCAAACCAACCACTTTTTCTTTTTGGCTATGGCTTTGTTGCAGCTATCAAAACCGGAATTGTTGCCACATGCGATAAAGATCTCAGGCGTACTTGTCTGTCCGGCATACCAGGAACTTACCGTACCATAACTTGAGTTATAGTTAGGCAAGCAGTTGAATATTCGGTTGAGTTCCTGCTTTGATAGACGGTTGTTGTTACACATCAAACGCGCTAACGCACTATTGTTGCCCACATGAAGTATCGAGAGCTGATTGCCGACACACTTCACTTCATATAACGCAGTATGATTGCTTATATCCAGACAGGTAAGCAAGTTACTTTCACAAGACAAATATTCTAAAGCCATATTGTTGCTCAAATCCAATGACGCAAGTTTGTTGCGGCTACAGAACAAATTCTTTAGAGCCTTACATCTACTTAAATCCAAAGATGTGAGTCTGTTCAAATAGCAAATTAACTGCTCTAACTCGGGACAGTTATTGAGATAAATATCCGTGACATTGGCGTCAATGTGATAACACTGAAAACTCGTGAGACCTTCTGCATCAATGGTTATCGTATAGTTCCCAGCCGTCGGGTATCGATGGCTGATATTCTTCTCCTTCATATTAGTATACTTATCAGCCGACCCATCGCCCCAATTGACAGTGCAACTTTTGGCGGTAATCTGTAACTCCATCTTCGTTTTCTCTACCTCGACAACTATACTAATGTCATGCTGCTGCGCCCATTCCGGCAATGGAGGTATCTCCACAGGTGACGGAAGCGTCGGGCCATTGAGCAACAGGTTGACCTCCTCTTTGTATTTTTCATCTACGAGTCCCCCATTCTCCAACAAGGTTTTTACCACTTCGATATAACCATTGTCGGAAGCATACACCAATGCCGTTTTTTCATATTTGCCTTTGGCATTCACGTCTGCGCCTTTTTCCAACAAGGTCTTTACTATTTCGGTATGACCTTCGCCGGAAGCATACGCCAATGCCGTTTTTTCATCTTCGTCTTTGGCCGCCAGGTCTGCGCCTTTCTCCAACAATAGCTTTACCATTTCGGTATTACCTTTGGCAGACGCAAACATCAATGCAGTCGTATTATTTTTGTCTTTGGCATTCACGTCTGCGCCTTTCTCCAATAGAGAAGTTACTAATACCAACGGATCAGACCATACATTGCCTTTTGCTGCGTTTATTAACTTCTTGGGTGATGGCGGCTCTTTTTTAACGGGCTCTTTTTCGCTAGAATCAGCGTTCTTTCTAAAAACTTTTAAAAACCAATTCATAATTATTTTTTTATGCCCCTTGCGGAGCAGTTTATTATTTTATTTTCATTTTGTCTTGAACGAACTAAAGCCCAATCCTATTCAATGGGTTCATCGGAGGGGGTAGGGGGGAGGTTCAATTTTACATTTACCTCCGTTCCTTTACCCGGAGCGGAAACAATATCCAATGCTCCGTTGAATACGCTTAGGCGGTCTGCCAGGTTTTTCAGACCCATGCCCTGCTTCACTTTTTGCAGGTCAAAACCACAACCATCGTCATGTACCGTCATTGATATGCTATTTTCATCTTGAAGCAACTGGACGTTGATGTTCTCCGCTCCGGAATATTTGACGGCATTGTTGACCAATTCATGTACACAGCGATATAGCAACAGTTCCATGTTTTCGGCAATGCGTTTCTCTTCGCCGTAAAATTGGAAATGCACCAGAGAGAATGCGCCGCAGAAATCTTCCAGTGATGCTTTCAGTCCGAGACGGAGCAATGAAACGGGCATCAGGTTGCGTGCCAAGCGCCGCAGTTCATCAATGGAGTTGTCGAGCAGCGTGCGTGCATTCTGGATATGATCAAGGTTGTCGAGGTTTATTTTCACTGCCGACAACATGCCTCCAAGTCCGTCGTGCAGGTCGCGGGCGAGGCGTTTTCTTTCGGCCGTTTCGCCTTCGATAACCGATTTGGTCGTTGCGATCTGCTTTTCCTGCTCCAACTGTTTGATTTTTTGACGCGACAGTCGTTTGTTATAAAGGTAGAGCAGTATGAAAGCGACTAATACTACCATAACCAAGAGTATAATCCACATATATAATAGTTTATCTTTCTCCATGGCGGAGATTTTTAATTCTTTCTTTTCGGTTTCGTATTTGACTTCGGTTTCGGCGAGCATTTTGTGAAAATCTTCATCATGATTTTGTTCTATCAATTCCATATCTTTTTCATAAAAATATTTGGCTTTTTCTTTGTTTCCCAAATAAATGTAAGCATAAGTGAGAATTGAAGACAGATTTAATTCTCTCGAATACAAGGTATCCATTTCCCATGCCTTTATCGCAGTAGCTTCACATTCTTTGTACTTTTTCTGGTATAAATAAATATTCGAAAGGTCAGATAAGACGCCTCTTATTAATCTTTTTTCACCATATTGATTTGCCAACTCTAAAGATTGAAGCGTATATTCCAAGGCTTTGTTATAATCAGCTAATCCTTCTTCTCCTTCTGTATAGATAGATGATAAAAGCCCAAGAATGATAATTTCATATTGTTTATTTCCAATCGACCGACTAATTTCCAATGCTTTTAATCCATATTCCAAAGCCTTGTCCATTTCTTTTTGCATTCGGTAAACAGAACCGAAATCGTAGAAATTATACATTTTCAGTTTTTGTTCATCCGTGTCTTCCAGTATTTTTTTTACTTGCTCCAAATAGAAAAGAGAACGGTCTTTGTTATTCAACACTCGATGTATCTGGCCGATTTCATTCAATACACTCGCGCATTTTATCTTATTGTTTTCTTGTTCAAACAAATTCAAAGCTTTCATAAAATATTCCAGCGCCATCTCGTATTGTGATTGCACTCCATACATCGAACCCATTGTCGCAAGCACAGAACCTTCCATTATTTTATCTTTTGCCTCTTTTGCCAAATCTAAAGCTTTATTGTAATATATTAAAGCTATATCATCTTCCGCATCAATATCATATACTCTGCCTATATTTAGATAAAACCTCGAAGCGGAAGATTTGTCCTTTTCCTTTTCAGCTAACTCCAAACCGGCTTTTGCATACGGTATAACTTTTTTATTATCAAAATCTCTATAAATGATACATATTTCCTTATAAAGTTCGATTTGCTCGCTTGGCGTTTTTTTCTGTGTATTCAACACATTCACCAGCGAATCGACATTGTTCTGCGCTTGCATCAAGAGGCTAAGCCCCAGAAGTATCCCTGTCAGGGCGCCGACAATCTTCGTTTTCATCTTTTAATTTTAATTCATTAATAATTTCACTTTTTGTCTTGAACACGATTTCGTCGTCGCGCCATTGTAGAGACAACGCATGTGTTCTCCTGCGGACGATTAAGTATTTACATTACTACCGTTTCTCCTCTGCGTTGAAGGCAACGGCAGAGCCGCTCACACCTTTCAATATTCCTTTGATAACGCCATCTTGAATGATGCCTTCTATCGTATCACCGCCATAAGTAGCGGAAAATTTTTCCTGTTCCGCCGATATTATTTTTGCTTCGCCTTCGCTTACGTAGCGTTCTATTGTAACATTTCCCCTGACTTCAATATTACCCATTTTGACGCGAATATTGCTGACTTCTCCATCGGTAGTCGTTACGGTAAGCAACAGAAAATTGTTGTCGCCAAAAGGTTGTTCGCTCAAATAGGTTGTTGTTTTTACAACAGGTTTGTTCTTGAATTTATCCTTTGCATAATCAACGGGGAAAAGATTGTCGGCAAGCAATGGCGCATCCGATATTACGCAGAGAGTTTTCCTATCAAGCGAAAGGATAAAAAAGCAGGGGGGCATTTCCAACTCGGCAGACTCGCTTTTGTCAATCCCCTTGAAACAAAGAAGCTCGTATTTTTTCGCCGATTTCTTGTTTATCTGCACAAAAATCTTGTAGGGAGGTCCGTCTGAGGTTTGGAAATCTGCATCTAACTGTTCGATAGGACTGTCAGCATTTACAAGAGAAAAACGTTTCGACAGCAAATCAATGTTTTCCTTGTTCCAATCTAAATTATTGTTGGAAAACTTAATGATAAAATAATAGTAGTTTTTATTAAACGATTCTTGATAAAAATCAATGCTAATACCTGCTTTGTTAGCAGTTGAATTAAGAACTGCACAAGCTTCGTACTTTTTCAATATTTCGGTAGCATTTTGTCCGCAACCCGTTAATCCTGTAAGAATAACTAACATTATTAGCAATCTTGTCACTACGCCACTCAAGGCGTTTTTACTGTTTTTAAAATTTCCTTTAATCATAATATTTTTCTTTTTTATGTCCCTTTCGGAGCGATTAATACTATTTTGTAATATGTTTTAGAGGAATTTCCTGTTTGTTAAATACAAACTTGAGCGATTCTATCTTAACCTCATTAGGGATGGAAACTATCAGCGATACAACTCCATTCTTTTTTGTGCTTATTTCCCCCTGCTCGGCGTCAAATGCTATCGAATTAGCCTTATACTTCTTCCTGTTTGCAACAAACTGCCCTTTTTCAAGCAACACATACAAGACATCTACCTTAGCGTTTTCGTCCAAAGTATATTTAAAACCAACTCTGGCATATTTGGCTACAAAGCCGCCGGAGATTTCTACTACTGTATCCAACACACAACTTCCACCCTTAAACTGTATCGTTTGTGCGGTTAAACCTTGTGACATTGCAAACAGGCAAATTGCGCATATCATTCCTGTCACTACACCATTCAAAGTGTTTTTTCTGTTTTTTAAATCTACTTTAATCATAATATTTTTTCTTTTTATGCCCCTATATTTTGGAGCGTTTTTGATTTCTTTTAATTTAATTCAATTCATTTTTTATTACCTTTTGTCTTGAACAGAATTTTCAAAATTAACAGAATCCCTGTCCATCCTTTTGATTCTGTTCAAGACCGAGGATTCGACTTTCTATTTCTCTTTCTCTGTTTCAAATAAGCGGGGAATGTCGTGAAAGAGTTCTCCGGCATAGCGAGGCGCTGTGTCAATCAGTTTTCCGCCATTTTTTTTGTCGCCATAAAAAACATTGGAGCAGTGACATATTCTTCCCCGAAACGATTGTCTATCCCCTCAAAATAAATAAGCAATCCGTTAATAAATTTTTCAATTCCTTTATTTCTTTACAGGAATCTTATTGAACTCAATTTGACCAGTTTCATTATCAACGATTTCTATTTTGGGTCTTCCGACAAAGGCGCCCATTCCCACCCCGCAACGGACATAATATTCTTCGCCCAACTGTATATCCATGGAGAGTTCGGCCTTTGTTTCGGTCTTTGCCCACAATGTAATCGCTCCGCCACTCGTAAATCGGATCGTGGTTTTGCTTTTGTTCTTCACACGAAAGATTTTTTCGTCGTCTAAGTTCAAGGTGTAACTTACCGCCATGCCCACCATGGAACCGGGTCGGTAAATGTGTACCAAGGCACAGTCGTCCGTCAGTTCGTATTCGGGCGTTTGCTGTTCGATGTTGCCGTAGGAGTCCGAAGCTGCCTTTTTAGAGCCGCAACTCGTTAATAACAGTGGCGCTGCAAGCATCAATACCATCATGATGGATGCGCATTTCAGTGCGCCTTTTTTCATTTTTAAATCTACTTTTTTCATTTTATTTTCTTTTTTATGCCCCTATATTGCGGGGACGTTTTTAATTAAATTTCTTTTAATACTTTACTTTAATTCTACTTTAACAGATTTAAAAGCAGATGTCTCACTTCGTTTACAATGACGGCAAAACATTTATTGTGACAAGGGGAAGGAAGCGCGGAAGCGAAGCTTCCGCGCTTCCTTCCCCTTGTTTTTTCTCTAATTGCTCCGTCATGTCGAACGAAGTGAGACATCTCATGAATACTATAGTAACCATTTTTTAATCTGTTAAAGTAGTATTAATACATTTTTTATTTCTTGCCTAACTTTTCCGGCTTACATTAAATTTTGTAATATTTCCTCCGAAATTTCCTGCGGCGTAGTAGTGTTTTTCAATACAACATATACCGATTTGGTTTCACAACCCTGTAGTCTTATTTTTATATTTCCGTAAATACAGGCTTGGATTACAGTCAAATCACATATAAAAGGCGCATCGTTTAATGATATTTTATTGTCGCTTATATCAATTGGACTTGAGGTTTCAAAGCCTCCAAAAAATACAATGTTGTCAATAATATAGTTTCCCGATGCATCTGTTGCCGGAGCATTATAACCGTTCATATTTTCGATTTTAATATTTGTTCGTGTTGTTGTTTTTTCTGAAAATTTAAATATACTTTTACCCCCATTATCGTTTCCCTTTTTGGGAGTTAAATACAACTCTTTTGCAGATAAATACAACTCTGTAGCTTGTTTCAAATCTGCCGAAAGGCGAATTGTCACAACAATTTTTTTTGATTTTTCGAACGACACTTCGGCAACGTACTCTTGAGGTTTCGGTTTTTCGCCGTTTTTGTCAATCTTAGAAGTGTCGCTGTTTTGCACTACTGTTGCCAAACCGTCAACAAACGGTTCTACGTTTTCGTAAAGCAGCGGAATTACTTCCTTGCCCGTAATATCGACGAAACCATATTTGCCATTATCGCCGACAATCGCCATATTATCTGCAAAACTGCCGATACTGTCGTATTTTACGGCAATAACAACATTTCCTGTTTTGTCGATTGTGCCGATTTTTTTGTTTAATGCTACTACAGCGACGCCACCTTCAAAATGACCAACGCTATCGTACTGATAGGGAATGACAACATTTTCCAATGTGTCAACATATCCCCACTTTCCGTCTTTCTCAACGGCTGCCAAACCTTCGTGAAATTCTTTTGGCGTATTGTTACAACCAAACAACAGGATTATTGACATTACCGTCAAACTTATTAATAACTTCTTTGAATTTTTCATATTTTTATTGTCTTTTTCTTGTTTTGCCGTCAAAAGTAATACCCGTGTTATCACTGCCGTCATTACCGGAAACAATGATTTTCTCAGGCTTTGCCTTCGTAGCAAAGGTGAATACATATTTGCCGTTGCTCACCTCGTAATTTTCATACATTATCGTCCTGCCTGCCGTCTCTATTTTCATGATGATACGCGAAATCATTTCTCCGTTCTTCAATGTCAAGGTATCATCCAAATCATTTCCGAGAAGCTCAACCTTAGTATTTCCATCCTTATCTTTCTCAATATCGCCGATATAGACAGTGTATATTTTATCAAAATACTTTACTTTACCGGTGATGAGCGCAACTGTTTCTTCCGGTAGCAGCAGATACTTTCCTTCGCCGGTTTTTTGCGTGATAAATTGTGTACCGACGCCTACACCAATGTGATAGTCTGTTTCGTTCACGACAAATATAAACGACAGTTGCGAACCTTCCGTAAGGTGACCTTTGCCAAATGAGCCGTCAGGATTAAGAGAGAAAGTCGTTTTTGCTGAAACCAAATCTTTTTTCACTGTCGCATTTTCAAACCATTCATCCCAGTCTGCCGGCATATCAACTTCACGATTGCTTTCATCGACAAAATCAATTGATTCGATTACGTGAAAGTCCTCGAAGGTAACCTCTTTGACTGTAAGTGTTGTTTGGTTCTTTTTTTGCTGTACAGCCGGTTTAGCCGCCGCTTGTCCGGTGGTACGCACGTCAATCGGCTTTTTCGGCGAAAGATTTGTTATACATAAAAACGTGATACTTGGCTCCTCCGTACCGCTGATATTGTCATACAAAATGATTTTATCGGGATTCGTAGTCGTTTCAAACTCATAAAAACAGCTGTCGGCGCCTATGTTGGCGTATTTTGTCTTGAACGTTTTATCCCCGATAATAACTTTCGGCAGCACAAAAGATTTGAAATTCAGATTCGCTCGGTTCAAATATTTTCCCTTAACCTCCACGATAAGATTACCGTTTCCGCCTTTACCGATTCTGCCAATACTTAAATTATACGTCGTTCCATTCACTTCAAGCGACGTCTCAGGAGGCGAGTAAACCGTTATTTTTTCTTCCGTCTTTATTTTTATGGCAGATTCCTTGTCCTCGTTTTCCGGTTTATTCTGCGTTGCGGTATTTACGGCCGCCGGTTTCGCCGGTTTTGCCGGTTCCGGCGCCGGTTTGGACGATTTCGCCGGTTGGGACGGCGGATTGTTTACCGTCGGCTGCTCCTCGGCTTCTATATGCCGGATACTAATTTTGCCGGTGTCCTTGTCTTTTTCAAACAAGTCTTTGTCGCCGGTTTCATATTTAATCATGAAAATTTCCGTATGTTGCATCACGTAAGCAGGCCCCGACAAGTTGCTGAATTTTTTGTATTTCACTTCGCTTGTACCCACTTCTTCAATTTTAACCTGAATTTCTTCTCCGGAAACTTTCAATAGATTATCCTGCGCAAAAAGGGATGCCCATGCGCCGATCCACATCAAAAAAGACAAAATATGTTTGTTCATTTTCTCTGCTTTTTAATTTTTTACGATTATTCTCCGATTGAAATCATTGTAGGTCGTTTGCCAGATAAGTTCAACGCCACAAGTTTCACTCTCGTTGAAAGCATCCATAAAAAATGTAGAACTATAATATTCATATTTATAGTTATCTTTCAATTGCTCCAAACATTCATCTTTTGATTCTTTTTTGTAACAATCGCAAAACTCAACAGCGGCTTTTCTCCCCATATCCGCAATCTCACTATCAGAAGGGGTTTCATCCGGTTCCGGACAAGCGGTAAAAAAGAGCATGGCTCCTGCCAGCATTCCGGTCTTTAATAAAAGTGCAAATTTCTTTTTCATGTGTTTTTTTTTATTTTTCACTTCATGTGAAAAGACCTTTAGAAGCGAAAGTTTATCCCGACTGAGATTCCAAGGAAAGAATCATCGTCTCCTTCTATCTTCGTATAGCTATAATCCATATTCCCGGAAAGAGAAAAACGACTGCTTAGGTTGAAACGGACAGAACCGCCTACTCCTGTTGCAAACGAGATTTTACTATTATAACTGTAGCTTTTTCCTGTCCGATGTTCTTGTGCAAAACCAATCATAGGCCGCCCATCAAATTCGACTTTTCCATCGGCGATTGCCGTAGAGAAGAGAGGGCCTGCCGTGAAACACGAAATATTCACACTTCCTTCACTTGAACTTTCCCATCCGAAAGTTCCGCCCAACATGTTGACGGTTACCCCAATGTTTTCCGTAAAAAGATAGCCGAATTTAATATCCAGCAGTGTGCCGCTACTTTCTACATTGGAGTAATCTTCGGACAGGAAAGCCCCGCCAAAACCAATACCGATGTATGCTTTCCGATACGGCCATGCGGAAGTGTTTTCCTGATAAGATACAGCCTTTGGTTCTGGTCTTTCTGCAACAGCCCGGCTCTGCGTACTCCTGTTCTGTTGCTGACCTTGCGTTGCCGAAGAAGTATTATCCCGCTGCGCCCGTTGCGTTGCAGCGCCGGTTCTTGCCGGTTTTTCCGCTCCCTCGGTGTTTTCTTTAACTTCTGCCTCAGCAGGCTTGGGCGACGTTTTATTGAACACGTCCTTTTCTCCATTTTCATACTTAATCATGAAAATTTCGGATTTCAAAATCGTATAAGTCGGCCCGTTTGCATTGCCGAATTTCTTATACTTCACTTCATTCGCTGAGATTTCCAAGACTTTTGTCTTGATTTCATCTCCGTTTTTCATCGTGATTACATCTTGGGCGTTCATTGCCGAAACAGCAACAACCAACAATACGAAAATAAATAACATCTTTTTCATAACATTTTTTAATAATTAATTGTTAAATTTGCACAAAATTACGGATAAAATATCATCTGTCAACCCCCCAAAAGGGGGGAAATTAATACTTGTTATTAAAAACCCCCTAAAAGGGGGGGTGAAAAAATAAGATTAAGTAACTATTTTTGCAGCATATAATTTATAATGTATTGGAAAAATAAAAATTTAAGGATATGATACACGTACAAATAGTAGATGACCACAAAATATTGGTCGAAGGGCTTCACCGGATTATCAATGAATCGGGGATTGCGGAGGTTACCGGTATTCATTACAATCTGGATTCCTGTCGCAAAGGATTGACCCGCGAACGTCCTGATGTACTTTTGCTTGACATTGAGTTACCCGACGGCAACGGTATTGATTTTTGCGAAGAAATGATACATCTTTATCCCGATTTGAAAATCATGATGTTGACTACTTTTCACGAATTTTCCATTGCCAAACGTTCCCTGCATAACGGCGCCCTCGGATATGTGCTGAAAAATTCCACCGGCGAAGAAATTCTTGCCGGTATCGAAACGGTAAATGCCGGCGAAACTTTTCTCTGCGAAAAAATTGATATTCTGATGAGAAAGAAAAAAAACGACGCGCTGATTTTCCTCACAAATCGCGAAAAAGAGATTCTCCAACTTACCGCAACAGGACTGACCGGTATCGAAATCGCAGAAAAATTGTTTATCAGTCAGGAAACAGTAAAAGGCTACAAAAAAGACCTTTTGCTGAAATTCGG
>JAITNQ010000283.1 GCA_031290435.1 Candidatus Symbiothrix sp.
TCTGGGAGCGGTAACGCCTGTAAAAGTATAATTTCCGGCTGCATTTGTTACGTCATTAAAAGTGATTCGTGCATTTGTAATGGGTGTGCCATCAGCCCCATCAGTCACGCTGAACGTCACCGTATAGGTTCCGGTGGAGGTATAGGCGGAACCGGGCAGTTTCAATGCACCGGTACTTTCCGGGTCGAGGTAAGTTTTCATGTGTAAGTCGGGATTGGTCATTTGATCCCAGTCAAACCAGAGCTTGCCGTATGAACTATACCTTAACTCAAAGTTCTCGCAAACTTCGACGGTATGTCCGCCATGTAGCGTACCAATAATCAAATGCTCGCCCACGCTAAACAAGGGCGAACCGGACGAGCCGCCTTCCACGATACTCTTCCCGTTTGGCGTTTCCGTATATTTGGGTACACGCCAATGCGTACCGTCCACTAAATCTCCTGTCCATTTGGTATGGGTAACGGCAAATTCCGAATACGATATTTTCTTTACGTCTCCGGCGGGATGGTGTATACCCATGGTGCCGGTAACGACGGTTCCGGTCACGTCCCATCCGTTGAAATAGGGATTGTAGCTTTCCGGTACATTGCTGTTGAGCAGGAGTAGCGCTCCGTCCGAATAACCATCGCCGGTTTCAACTTTCGCCTGGGCGCCTGCCACCGTTTGCGTAGTAGCAGGAGCGGTATTACTGCTGCAAGAGGCTGAGTTGTAATTGTAATAGAAAACCGCTTGGTCTAAGGTTGAAGCATCTGTTTCCCTGACACAATGGAAAGCTGTCAGCATATAAGGCGCAAAATCCCCTTTCGTATTGTTGATCATTGAGCCGCTGCACAGACTGGAAGTGCCGGTCATCTTTCTGAAGATGATACGTACCACGCCTGCGGCTTCATTTTGCCAATCGTCGCCCTCCGGGCTACAGACAATATTCACATAACACGGATAGGTTGCTGCTTCTTCTCCCTCTTTTTCGCGTGTATAGACATTCAGGTGATTGTATCCGTAGCTGACGCCTTCAATCCGGATACGCGGCAAATCGACGGAAGCTTCGCCTGTAGGCGACACATATTCCAACGTGAGCAGATCACCTGCCACAAATTCGGTGGCAAAACCACGTCCGGCAGCGTTTGTCGTGTGATTGTAAGCCCCCAGTACTTGGGTTTTTTCTTTGTTGTAAATAAACAATTTACCCCCTTGTGGGATGTAAAAATCCCGGTAATAGAGCAAGAGAGCTATCGCTTTCGGCGCTTCAATCGTCAATTGCCAGACCTCTTGTCCGTTGGATAAAGTTGACCATACGCCGCTATTTTCCATTGTCAGATCAACGGGAATAATTTTAGCGCAATTGATGGATTCGCCTGCAGCTTCCGCTTCCTTGTCTTCGGCGATGAGTTGCTTTACATCGAAATTGATGGGGAGAATAATGTGTGCTTCATTAGAATCAGATGCTCTTAACGAGCTACCTTTCTTCTCGTATTGAAAACTGGGAGGCAAACCTCCTTCGCTAATCTGCGCAAAGAGCGGAATACAACATACGCTAAGCGCAATGACTACTAAAAAAAATTTTGTACGCGTTTTCATGAATCAAAATAGTAATTAAATTTGTAAAAAAATAGAGTGACCTTTTTATAATTGTGATACCATAAAAAGTACGCAAATATAGAACCTAATTTTGAATAAGTTTTGAATTATTTAAAATTAACAATTGCGAATAAATTGTGTGACTTTTCAATATCAGGCCACAAAAATACTAATAATTTATAGAAAAACCACAATAAAAATAAGAAATCATTATAAAATTTTAAAACAGTCGGTAATTTGTTCGCAAGACTTTGAATTCCGTTCTCCGGTTAATTTGGTCTGCAATTTCCTGTTGGTCGGGACTTAGTGTTTCTATAAATTCAGGATCCAACAACTGCTCTTCCGGCAAAAATTCGTATTGTTTCGCCATGTTTTTCGTAACTTCCTTGGGCGCTGATTTACCATAGCCGGCGGGGGTCAGTCGCTCTTTTTCTATTCCACCTGCAATCAGATAATCCACAACCGATTGCGCCCGCCTTTGCGATAAATTTTCGTTGTAAATATCCGATCCTTTCCGGTCGGCATGGGCAGCTAATTCAATCGTTACGTTCGGATTGTCTTCCAACATGGCAATGAGGCCGTCAAGCGCTTCTTTTGAGTCGGGTCGCAATGTCGCGCGGTCAAAATTATAAAAAATATTTTCTATCAATACCGGTTTGGAGATGGAAGGCAAAAAGAAATCGACATAATAGGTTTCGTTTTTCTCTTCGTTGGGCACAGTCAGCGTTTCTTTCCGGTTCAGGTAGCCGGGAGCGCTTCCAAGCATTACATATTCCATTCCGGGGACAATATCGGCAAAATAAGTCCCGTCTTTACGGACCATAAATTTTTGATTGCTACCGTCTTTTCCTACCATCCTGACGGAGGCGTTGTCGATAATTTCCTCTTCTTTGTCCAATACCCAACCTTCGATCCGGACGTAAATGCCCGGACGTTCGAAAGAATAAATATGGTCGGCTCCCCGCGCATCATTACGGCTACTGCTAAAAAATCCTTTTTCTTTTACACCTTCAAATGTGATTCCGAAATCATCAGCCATACTGTTGACGGGTGATTGCATATTTTCGATACGCCACGCGCCGTTTTTGCTTTCTTTTGCCTTGAAAATATCCAAACCGCCCATTCCCGGATGCCCGTCAGAAGAAAAATAGAGCGTAGTATCTTCCCGCATAAACGGAAACAGCTCATCGCCGGGGGTGTTTATATCCGGTCCGAGGTTTTCCGGGAAAGAAGCGCCTATTTCATCTGTTTTAATCCGCCAAATATCTTTTCCGCCATATCCGCCCTTGACATCCGAAACGAAATACAGGTAACCGTCTGCTCCTACCGAAGGATGAGCAGCCATACTCAGGGTATCCTTGAAGATAGGCTGTTTTTCTCCGGCGCTCCATTGTGCACCGGAACGCGACGATTTGTAAATATCCGCCGTTCGCGGAGATTCCTCTTCTTCCGAACAATAAGTATAGTACAAGGTGGAGCCGTCTTTTGATAAAGAGCCTGCTCCTTCGTCATATTCCGTATTGATTCCGCTTTCTATCACTTCCGGTTTCAGCCATTGTCCTTTTTCATCTTGCTTTACCAGAAAGAAATCATTGTTTTTCAATCCTGTAATCGCATTTTTCGAATCTCCCAAAGCTTCTTTTCGTGAAGAACTAAAAAGAAGCTGGTCGTGATTTTCACCTGAAAGGATGGGGGAAAATTCTCCGTCTCTGGAATTAAATTTATCCATCTTTTTGACGATATAAACGGTGGGATTGTTTTTCCATACGAGCGCCGAATCGCAACCGGTTATACCATTCAGTGTAAGTGTATGATCGGGAACAATTGCTAAAAAAACATCGTATTGTTTGATAGCATCGGTATATTTACCTAATTTGTGCATCATCCGGGCGGAGTGGAAAAGAGCGGAACTGTCGGTATAATGATACCGGATAGCGTTGGTATAAGCGCTCAAAGCCCGCTGTGTATTACCTGTCTCGCGGTAACATTCCGCCATACGGAAAGCAATATTTCCCCGCAAATACGTTTTTTTAGACGAAGTCTTGGCATATACTTTCCGGTAAATCTGAGCGGCCTCATAATACTCACCGCGCTCTTCTTTCTCCAGGGCATCGCTTAACTTCGCCGTCTTGCAGGAAAAAAAGAACAAAAATAAAAACAAAATGACCGGTAACTGTTTATTCATACAAACATTTTGAACAGGTGACGCTTCCTTTTAAAAACTGAAATTCAGTCTAAATATTGTATTCACCTAAACTTGGTCAAAAGTTTCTACAGTCATCAATATTCATCCTCGTTAAAAAAGAAATCTTCTTTCGTAGGATAGTCCGGCCAGATGTCTTCTATACATTCGTAGATTTCACCTTCGTCTTCCATATCCTGTAGATTCTCAATCACTTCCTGAGGAGCCCCCGAACGCAAGGCAAAATCTATCAACTCGTCTTTACTGGCCGGCCATGGTGCGTCTTCTAATTTTGAAGCCAATTCTAATGTCCAATACATACTTTTTCTTTTAACATATTTTAGATATGGTGCGCTAATTTTTCCGCAAAAGTAAAAAAAAATCTTTTATCTACAAGTATTCTTCCATATTATTTCTTTAATATTAAGGATTCTTCCATATTATTTCTTCAATATGATGAATGAAGCTTTGTTTTCTTGCCAAAAGAAAAAAATAATCCGACAATCTGTTAATATATTTTAGTGCATTTTCATTTATTTTATCTGCTTTATACAATCTGAAAATATATCTTTCCGCTCGTCGGCAGATTGTCCGGCAAACATGCGCCAAGGCATTGCTTTTGCATCCACCCGGAAGTATAAAATAATGAAGCGGCGGAATCATCGCGTCAGTCCGATCAATTTCCGCTTCTATTTTTTCTATTTCTGTTTCCGAAATCATGCAAATTCCCGTTTCCGAAGCAAGATAGCTACCTAAAACGAACAAATTGGATTGGATGCTGATCAAAAATGCACGGTCTTCCCGATTATCTATTTCTTCCAACAGGCAAGCTATAAAGGCATTCAATTCATCAATCGTTCCATAAGCTTCGATGCGTTTACTGCTTTTTTGGACTCTTTTTCCACCTGCCAACGAAGTGAATCCTCCGTCGCCTTTTTTTGTGTAAATTTTGCTTTTTGCCATAATTAAAATAATTTTTATAGTGTTTCTTATGTAATTTTTCATCAAAAAAAACAATTCCCAAAGCCAATAAATCAATGGTGAGCCGTGTTTCGGAATGATTGACTATCTTTTTCCACAATTCTCTCATCTCCGGGTTACGGGTAATACCATCTATTATCAGCAAGGTATTTTTATTGACAAGTTCGCTTGTCTCATATAAAATGTGATGCATTTTATCCGGCTCTCCGGATAAGTTGGCAAAGATCAAGTCGAATGATGCTATTTTCTCTTTCAATTTTGATAGATTTTCAGCATAATCACCCCTTATCAAATGAAGATTTTGCAGGTGATTTTCATTTACATAATCGGCCAGGGCATTCAATAAATCGCTTCTTTCCTCCAAAACATAACATTCACAGATATTTCGCAAAGGCAAAGCTAAGTACAAACTCATCACACCTGTAGAACCTCCGATTTGTAAAACGTTTTTGCACTTGAAAAAATTCACCAAACGAAATAGCAAAGCCCCGTAATTTTTATGTTGGGTTTCACTTGCTGTTATTTTATATTGCTGATTTTCTGAATACAGCAACTCTTTTCTAAAATTTTCTATATCATTGAAAACATAATAGGGCGTTTCTTCTTCTATAACTTTGGTAATCAGGTTATAGGTAAAAGGGGAATGCACTCCGTATCCCTTTCTGTAACGGAGCTTTCTGTATAGTCTGAATTGTGCGGAAAACTTTAACACTGCCTTTTTACAAAATTATTTAATTTGCCCTCTAATTACAAAAGTAGTAATATTTCTTAAACTGTCAAAAAAAATACAATTAAAGTAGATAAATGGGGATGCTGACAAGTAATTTTGTCCTTAAAAATAACGATATATGAGCATGGGGAATTAGATATGCAATTGCAACTGTCTCAAAAGTTAATCAGCACGCAGATGACGCAGAGGCTACTGTATCCTTAAAACTGAAAATAAATACTGCCCTTTTGCGGGCCTTTCACCCATTGCGCCTGAGAGGAAGGGCCGATTAAATCTGTTGCGTTGACCTTGTTCCGCACTGCCGGAATCACTTTTAACACGGCGATTCCGCTTTCCGGCAA
>JAITNQ010000289.1 GCA_031290435.1 Candidatus Symbiothrix sp.
AAAAAATACATACCACAATATTAAATTCATATCATCCGATACACCCTCATTCCAATATTCCTCAATAACAGCAATTGAAAGAGGCTTGACAACATTGGAAGCCGCATAATCAACTTATGTTATTTGCTATTGATTATATTTAAGATTGTAATATTGGTTACGAACATACATAAAAATTGCAAGATTTCCAAGTGCATGAATAATAAAAATAACATTTATTTCAATATTTTGCTATTTTTAATTTTTATTTTGTACTTTTGCGCCCTGTAAAATTATTTACACAAAAATATTATTAATTATTTATAAATTTTAATCAATTGATTATGAAAACTCGAATCAAAATTTCTTTAATCACGATTTTACTTAGTTGTACGATCGTATTTGGGCAACGTCAAGCTGATGTTACCACCGCTTTTAAGCAGGATATTCAACAAATCTTGCTGAACCCTCTCAATGGTCATATTATTGTGAAAGAAAAAGATGCTCTTTCCGACTATAACCCTGAAACAAAAAAAACGGAATGGGAAATAGATAAAAACACCCTTGTTAAAATCGGGAATCTCGAAAAAGCGCAAAAAGTATTAGACGCCTTAGGCTCTGTTGCCGGTTTAGCCGCTTCTTTTCAATCGGCAGATGACATTTATTTTATTCAGGGTTCTCCCTATGTCCGCTCAGTCATTGAGAGCCGGGATATTATTATCAATTCTCTCAATGGCCAAATCTTGTTTAATTCCGGAACGGTGGATTATCGGATCGTTCAAAGCCGACTGCTGCCGGAACTGAACGAACTGCTCTTATTAGCCAGCGACGGAAAGAATTTTTATTACGTGCTTTGGAATTTGGAAAAAAGCGAAGAGGTCTGGAAAACCGAATTAGGCCCTGTCGCCGGCATGATGAGCATGTTCAAAGACTTATTTTCTTTGAAAAATACACACACGGAAGACAAATCGGAGATAGTGGGCGATGCGATTTACACCTCTCTGAATGGAATTTTGTACAAGTTGGATAAGTCAACAGGAAAAATCAGCTGGCAATCCAAAGATAAAATCAATAGATTCTATTTGACCCAGACCGGTAATGACATTATCATTATCAAAAATAGCGGAAGTCTCATTTCTTCCAAACAAGCGCTAAATATCTGGAACAGCAAAGACGGAGCGCCCATCTGGAAAGAAGACATCAAAACAAAATATATTATCTATCTGGAAGACTGGAGCGACAGACTGTTGATTGCACACAACAGCGGATTTAATTTCTATACTTATGCCGACGGGAAAAAAGTATGGAAAAAAGATGCAAAAGGAAATAGCATCAAAAAAGTAATCCCGATAGGGCAAGACTATTTGTATATCGCCGATAAAGAAATGAACCTGATTGATAAAGACGGTCAGAACAAATGGAAAAAATTCGTTGAAATCTGTGACAATGAAGAAGATCCGGTTTATTTCTTAGATGTAATGGGTAATGACCAAGTGGTTTATTTGACGGGAAGCTATGGCAACTTGGTCAATTACGCCACAGGGAAAAAAATATGGAAGAAAAATATTGATTTTGAAAAAGAGCGTCCCGTATTGTATGCTTTGGATGAAAATACCAATACGTTCTTGGTTTACAATGACAAAAAAGTATATAAATTCGACGCCCAGAGTACTGAAAGACCTGAACCGATTGCCAAGTTGAAGAAAGTGAAAAACGAAGAAAGTATTTCAGACCTCGAACTATTCGATTGGGGAATTTCTTTAGCAGGAGAAGGCGATATAATCGGCGTAGGCTTAGATGGAATCATTAAATACCAAAATGCTTACGACGAACCCGGTGGCGGAAAACGTAAATTTCTGAAAGCTTCCGGAAAAATAGCGGCTATTGGTCTGGGTGTAACTGCCGGTGTGACGCAAGCTGAACTTGTCTTTTCTCAGAAAAATGAGAAGGGAGAACTGATTGAAACAGGTAGAGCTAATCTGTTCGATAAAAAAACACAAAAAACCGGTCAAGTAGCGGGAGCCGCCTCGGATTTGCTCAGTAGCGGCCTGCTTTCAGGTCTTTCAAATCGTTTCAATGCCATGAAATCTAATAGCGAATACGCTTTTGTCCTTGCAAAAGGCGCTAATGGACCGGTATTGGTCAAAGTAAAAAAGGCCGACGGGACTGAAGTAGACAAGATTGATCTTGACAACAACAAACCTATTTATGAAGTAGACCCGGTTAATGACAATGTTTATTATGTTTACAAAAATGAACTGCGGACTTTCAGTCGCAAATAACCGGTAAAAAAACGCTTTATATAATAAGCCGGGACTGAATCATCGCTATAAATATACCGGCTATTTCAAAATTTCCCTTGTTTTTTGAAATAGCCGGTTTTTTTGCGTATTTTTGCAGGCGATAATCAATAAATGTTGAAAACGATGTTATTATCTTTTATTACTTGGAATGCCGACCCCGTAGCTTTTACAATTCCTTTATGGGGTAAAGAAGTACGCTGGTATGGAATTGCATTTGTTATTGGGTTTATGCTGGGTTTATGGATTGTCCGTAAAATCTGGAAAAATGAAAATTTAAATGAAGAATGGTATGATAAACTATTTTTCTACGTTATTATTGCTACGGTAATCGGAGCAAGGCTTGGCCATTGCCTGTTTTATCAGCCGGAATATTACCTCTCCCACCCCATCGAAATTTTCAAGGTCTGGGAAGGCGGTTTGGCCAGTCATGGCGGAACCTTGGGCATCATTATCGCTATATGGATTTTTTCGAAACGAGTGACCCATAAAAGTATGCTTTGGACATTCGACCGCTTGGTAGTTCCCGTGGGATTTGTAGCAGCCTTGATTCGTTTGGGTAATCTGATGAACCATGAAGTTTACGGACATGAGACTTCCGTATCATGGGCTTTCCGGTTTATAGACAATTTTCCATCCTGGTTGCACGGCTATGCGCCGATTTATACGCCCCCCTCTCATCCTACCCAATTGTATGAAGCCTTTTTCTATATTTTGACCGCTTGTATCTGCTTGTGGATGTATTGGAAAAGAAAAGATTATAAATATGAAGGATTGATTTTCGGCGTATTCCTGATAGGTATATTCTTGTCTCGGTTTTTTGTCGAATTTTTCAAGGAAATACAAGTGGATTTCGAAAAATCCATGCCGCTCAATATGGGACAATTGCTGAGTATTCCTTTCATAATAGCAGGTATCTGGTTTACATACAAGGGACTGAAAGCAAAAAAAGAAAACCCGGAAGCAGATACAATTTCCGATAAACAAGTTCCTATCGCTAAACCGGCAGGAAAGAAAAAACACACAGGGAAAAAGAAATAATGAGCAAAAAAGAGTTCCGGCATAAAGCGAAAAAAACAAAGGAAACGAAAAAAATAACAAATCAGGAAAAGTTTTTTTCCTTTGTCTTTCAAAAACAGCAGCGAATCGACTTGTTGATAATAGGCGGTATCTGCCTTGCCGGATATATCGTATTAAAACTGTGCTATCCGTTTCCGGCTACGATGTCGGACTCGGGTGGATATGTTGTCAGTGCACAGAATAATCTCTTCAGTTTTTACCGGCCATTCGGGTATTCCTGTTTTCTCCGGATTATCCATTTTTTTTCATCAAGTGTACACGCCGTTTTTGCCGTCCAAATGCTTCTGTACGCTGCTTCCATCGCCTTTTTTGCATTGTCCGTCAAATATTTTTTCCGGCCGACTCATCATAAGGTCATCTGGTATGCCCTGCTCGTTTTTCTGACTTTTAATCCGATGGCTTTCTTTATGGCCAATGCCATCATGAGCGATATGTTATTTGCCGTCCTTATTTTCGCTGTGCTGACCACATTCATATTCGTCGTGATGCGGAAAAATTGGATTGCTTTCGGCTTGTTTTCCCTCTTTTTGTTTTTCACGCTGCATATCCGTTATTCAGCCTTTGTTTTTCCGTTCATTTTCATCCCGTTTGTTCTGAATATCAAGGGCGCTCTCAAGTGGGTATCCCTCGTTGTCCTACCTTTATTGTTTCTCATTTTTTACGGACAAATTAAGTCTGAGATGAAAAAGACAACCGGATTTAACCAGTATTCCACCGGTTTCGACGGTTGGCAATTAGCTAACAATGCTTTGCATATTGTGCCGCATATCGACCTATCGGCTGCTGCAATTAAAAATCCTTCTATAAGGGATTTGCACGCTTTTGTCGATAATTACAAAGCAGTCATTCTTGAAAACACGGGAAATGGAAAATCGGTAAGCGCTTCTTTTCTGTGGGCTAACAACCTCCCTTTAAAGCAATATTTGCAAAAAACCATGCAAGAAAGGAACCTGACCTATCCCTATACATGGATTTATCTGGGTTCCGGCGTGTATAAAGATTACGGCTGGTACATAATCCGGCATTATCCTGTAGAGTTTATGAAATATTATTTTTTACCCAACACTTCCAATATGTTTTATACTTCCTTTGCGGGAATAATGGGTTCGTACGCTGTAATTGACGGAAAAGATATAATCAATTGGTATAACATTAAAGATACAAAAAATTTAGATAGCAAATACGATTTGTACGGAAAATTTTTGTCAAAAATAATTTCTATCTCCTATGGTATTGTTTGGATATTTATTCTGTGTATTGGGCTGTATGCCTTCCGGAAAAGAAAAAATATCCGTTTCGGCAAGGAAGAAAAAATCCTGTTTTGGGCTTTTTTTACTTTTGGAGCCATCTATTATTCATCAACTATTTTCGCCAGCCCTATCGAACTTCGCTATTGGCTACCAATGTCCGTGATCCGTTTTTCATTTATGTATATATTGCTCCATAAACTTCAGGACTCCATTTTGCCGACTGTTACACGGAATAATGAGCAAAAAAGAGTTCCGGCATAAACATATCTTATGATTCAGATAGAAATAATTACCATTGGCGATGAATTACTTATCGGGCAAGTTGCAGATACGAATTCAGTCTGGATGGCGCAGGAATTGAACAAAGCCGGTTTCGATGTCTGCTACAAAACAACGGTAGGCGATAATGAACCGGATATACTGGGCGCTTTCGAAAATGCCTTGTCGAGGGCTCCGGTGGTTTTGGTAACCGGCGGAATAGGCCCAACCAAAGATGACATAACCAAAAAAACGCTTTGCAAATTTTTTGATACCCGTTTGGTTTTTGACGAAACAACTTTGGAAACAGTTCGGGAGGTCATTCGCGGATACAACAAGACACTCAACGAATTGACGAAAAGTCAGGCATTTATACCAGAAAACTGTACGGTTATACAGAATAAAATGGGGACAGCCCCCATTACATGGTTCGAAAAAGACGGGAAAATATTGGTTTCCATGCCCGGCGTTCCCTACGAAATGAAATGGGTGATGAGCAACGAGATTATCCCCCGTTTGCAAACCGTCTTTCGTTCCCACGGTTCTATCCGGCACCGGACTTTTTGGGTGAAAAACTATTCCGAGTCGCAATTAGCCGACCGGTTGGAAACTTTTGAAAACGAATTACCGGAACATATCAAACTGGCTTACCTGCCGACTTCAGGTCTGATCCGGCTGCGTCTGACCGGCAAAAATGCCGGTGAAGATTTTTTGGATAAAACCATGGAATGGCAAGTCGGAAAACTGTTGGATTTACTTTCAGTCGATATCGTTTCGGTCGAAGATGCGGATTTGGAAATTATTCTCGACAAACTGTTGAAGGAAAAAGGCTTGACATTGAGTTTGGCCGAAAGTTGTACAGGAGGCAAATTAGCCGCCCTGTTCACTGCCATACCGGGATGCTCAGCGTATTTCAAGGGAGGCGTCGTATCCTACTCCAACGACGCCAAAGCAACTCTTCTCGGAGTTGATTGCAGAGACATAGAAAAATACGGAGCCGTCAGCCGGGCGGTTGTCGAACAAATGGTTTCCGGCTCACAAAAAATATTCGGCAGCGATTGCGCCATTGCCGTTTCGGGCGTTGCCGGTCCCGACGGCGGAACACCGGACAAACCGGTAGGAACAGTCTGGATAGCCGTTTCGCTTCACAACCGGCTGCTGTCTCAGCATTTCTTGTTCTCAAAAAGCAGGGAGAGCAATATCCTGAGAGCCTGTAATAATGGCATCAGGATGCTGTTGGAAATGATCAGAGAGGCATGAGTAAACGGCCTATCTGGTAAACGGCAAAACTGATGATCCAAGCCAAAGCGGTCGTATACACAATAACAAACAAAGCCCATTTCCATGAGCCGGATTCGTTTTTGATAGCTGCAATAGTGGCGATACAAGGAAAATAAATCAACACGAAAAGCATGAAACTAAGGGCTACCAATGGCGAATAGACAAGCCTTCCATCCGGATACTGCGCTTTCATGAGATTATCTTTCAGCAGGGTTTCATTCTCGTCACCCCCTGTATACAAAATCCCTAAAGTGCTGACTACTATTTCTTTAGCAGCCATTCCCGAAATAAGACTGGCGCCGATTTTCCAATCGAACCCCAGCGGTTTAACGACAGGTTCAATACCCCGGCCGATTTGTCCTATAAAAGAATTTCGCTTTTGCTCTTCTTTTTTCAAATGGTTCAACTCATCAAGCATCTTTTGACTTTCTTCCTGTGAAACATGGGTGTTGTTCGCTATCTCGGCAATCTGTGCGTCATAGTATTGGTTCCGAGCATCGTCTTGTGGATAATATTCCAAAAACCATACAATAACAGAGGCTATCAAGATAATTCCCCCCATCTTTCTCAGGTATTGCGAAGTCTTATCCCACATATGCCGGTTCATCGCTTTCAATGTCGGCATTCTGTAAGGCGGCAATTCCATGACAAAAGGCAAATCTTCTCCCTTCACCAAAAACTTTTTGAAAAGACGCGACATAAAAATGGCTAAGGCAATTCCTGTGATATACAATCCAAAAAGCACGAAGCCTCCTTTTCCGGGAAAAAAAGCGCCGACCACTAAAATATAAACAGGCAGGCGGGCGGAACACGACATCAGGGAGTTGACCAACATGGTTATCAACCGGGTATTACGACTTTCAATGATACGGGTACTCATAATAGCCGGGACATTGCATCCGAATCCCATCACCAAAGGAATGAAGGATTTGCCATGCAAACCCATCTTTTGCATGAACTTATCCATAATGAAAGCCGCCCTCGCCATATAGCCCGTATCTTCCATAAAGGATATAAAAAGATACAAGATGACAATATTGGGCAGGAAAACAATGACCGACCCCACTCCACCGATAATTCCGTCAACCAGCAAATCTTTGAGCGGCCCTTGATTCATATAAGTATCCAGGAAGCGACCGAAAATATTCACCAACCATTCTATCCATTGCATCGGATATTCCCCTATCACAAATGTCCCTTCAAACATCAGAAACATAAACAGGAAAAAAACAGGAAATCCTATTATCTTGTGGGTGACGATTTTATCTATCTTATGGGTGATTTGCAAAGTGTCCGTTTTCCCTTCCTTGAAGGTTTTTTTCAGCGCGCCCTCAATAAAACCGTATCGGGCATCGGCAAAAGCCGTTTCGACATCCTCCCTGAAATCCTCCTTGATAAATTGGGCGTGGATATCTCTTTCAGTCAATATTTTTTTTGCAGCCGGAAATCCGGAAACGGTTTCTTCGGCATTCCGGTCACCTTCCAGCAATAAGATACTCAAGTACCGCCGGGAGGTATCAATCCCGATTTTCGGTTCTTCCTTCAATAAATTTTTCACATGCTTGATACCGGTTTCTATCTCCTCTCCATAGTTGATATGAATATGACGCGCAATCGGACTGCGACGCTCATAGACTTCAATCACCTGCTCAAAAAGTTCGGGAATACCTTTACCCGTTTTGGCTATGGTCGGCACTATCGGACAACCAATCATTTCACCTAAACTTTTATAATCAAACTGAGCACCCGATTGCGCTAATTCATCATACATGTTCAGCGCAATAACAACCGTCGCATCCATGTCGATAAGTTGAGTGGTCAGATAAAGATTTCTTTCGATATTCGATGCGGATACCACATTGATAATGATATCAGGCGTACCTTCGACAATCTGTTTCCTGACATACATTTCCTCCGGGGAATAAGCCGACAGGGAATAAGTTCCGGGCAAATCGACCAAGTTAAACGTATAACCTTTGTATTTGAATTTACCTTCTTTGGCGTCAACGGTTACGCCGCTATAATTTCCCACCCTTTCGTGTGTTCCGGACGCAATATTAAACAGGGATGTTTTTCCTGAATTGGGATTTCCGACCAAAGCCACATTGATAACTTTGCTTTGCGCATCGGCCAGCGTCAGCAATTGGTCTTCATTTAGCACTAAAGCTTGTTTCCCCGTATCGGGAAAAAGCAGGCCGGCTTCTTTCGGCGTGACAATTTCAATCAGTTCGGCTTCACTCTTCCTCAAAGAGACTTCGTAATCCATTACTTTGTATTCGGTGGGATCTTTCAAAGGAGCTTTGGTGATAGCCGTCACACTTTTTCCCTTGATAAAACCCATCTCAATAATGCGGCGTCGGAAGGCACCTCTTCCTAACACCTTGATAATAATGCCGTTTTGACCCGGTTCCAATTCGGATAGTTTCATCTATTCGTCCATTTTTTTTGCAAAGTTCGCAAATTCATTTGGATTATACAGCATTTTTAGAAATATTATTTTGAATTTATTTAAATAACGGTTTTTTCAAAAAAAATATTTAGTTGATATATAGTTATTTATAGAAAATAGCGAAAAAAAACTTGATTTTTTTCAAAGATTAATTGAACTTTTTCGTTTTTAAATTGTTATATTTGTAAAGAGTGTTATTTCATTAGTTATAGTTAAGGGTTAGTAATTCAATTAGGAAGGTTGACGAAGTGATTCGGCAACCTTTCGCTATTATTACGATTTACCTGAACAATTCATACCCGTTTCAGCTCAAATAAACCGCTCAATTATCGCTCTTTTTTTTAGTTTTGCGCGCAATAGTGATAAATAATTAAAAATAAACGCATTTTTTTTTGTATTCTTCGCAAAATTTTATATTTTTGCCCTGAGTTTGAATCTATGACCGAAGATCAATTGAAAATTGCAGCCAATTTTGAAGCTCGGGTACGTCAATTGATATTTTTATGTGACAACCTGAGAGCGGAAAATATTGATTTAAAATCAAGGCTTGAATTGCAAGAAACTTCGAATGATTCATTGACGAAAGAGATTGAAAAATTGAACAAAAAATATGATACGCTGAAAATGGCACAAATCATCTCCGGCGGAAGAGATGATTTGGAAGATGCGAAAGACAGAATATCAAAATTGGTGCGGGAAGTAAACAAATGCATTGCTTTACTAAACGAATAAACAAAAGGTGTAAAGATGCAACAAAATGATGAATTTAAAATAAAATTGAGGATTTCCAAGGACCTTGTGTGCCGAATGTATTGCAAAAGGTCTGAGGAGGGGTTATACAGAAAAGCGGCGACATATATTAATGATAAAATACTTAAATACGGCTCTGTATATCCCGGAGCGGAACGTGAGTTAGACAAATTGGCAATGGCTGCCGTCCATACATCTGTTTATAAGTTAAAATTAGAACAGGAAAGGGATACCTTCCCTTTGTTTGAAAAAATTGAAGCTTTAAACAAAGAGTTGGAAGAATATCTCAAGCTGAATAGCTGAATCAATCGGTTTTATTAAAAACTTCTTGCACTGCTTTTTTTGTGAATGTGACCGGAAATATTTTCCTGTCACGCATAATAAGGTAGCGCTTAACATATATATATACATAAATAGTAAACTTAAAATAAATAATATGATTACAACAATAGTTACAGGAACTCTTTGCTTACTACTCGGAGCAGTAATTACTTGGGTTATTCTCAATACAATTTTGAAAACGAAAAGTAAGAAAATTATAGAAGATGCTGCTAAAGAAGCTGAAACAATAAAAAAAGACAAACTTTTAGAAGTAAAAGAGAAATTTATTACACTGAAAGCAGATTTGGAGAAACAAGTCAATGCGCGTAATTCCAAAATGCAATCGCAGGAAACAAAATTAAAGCAACGCGAAGTGATGCTCAACCAAAAACAAGATGAGCTTCATAAAAAAAGAACCGAAATAGAGTCTGTTCGGGAAAATATGGAAAGCCAATTAGAAATAATCGAAAAGAGAAAACAAGAATTGGGCAAAGTCCATAAAATGGAAATAGAACGGCTCGAAGCGCTTTCCGGACTATCGGCTGAAGAAGCCAAAGAACGATTGGCGCAATCCCTGAAAGAAGAAGCGCAGACTTCGGCCGCCGCATTCATTAATGAAGTGATGGAAGAAGCCAAGATGACAGCGAACAAAGAGGCAAAGAAAATTGTCGTGCAATCGATACAAAGACTTGCTACAGAAACTGCTATCGAAAATGCTATCACCGTTTTCCACATTGATTCGGATGAGATAAAAGGGCGGATTATCGGACGGGAAGGCCGAAATATCCGGGCCTTGGAAGCGGCTACCGGCATCGAAATTATTGTGGACGATACGCCGGAAGCCATCATTCTATCGGGTTTCGACCCGGTAAGGAGGGAAGTTGCCCGCTTGGCTTTGCACCAATTGGTACAAGACGGGCGCATCCATCCGGCCCGCATCGAAGAAATCGTGATCAAAGTGCGTAAACAAGTGGAAGACGAAATCATAGAAACAGGCAAAAGAACGACTATCGACTTGGGAATCCATGGCTTACACCCCGACCTGATCCGGATGATAGGCCGGATGAAATACCGTTCGTCATACGGACAGAACCTGCTGCAACACTCACGTGAAACAGCCAATCTCTGTGCGACTATGGCCGCCGAATTAGGATTGAATCCCAAGAAGGCCAAACGGGCAGGACTGTTACACGATATAGGCAAAGTGCCTGATGACGAACCGGAGTTGCCACATGCAATACTCGGCATGAAATTAGCTGAAAAATACAAGGAAAAACCGGATATTTGCAACGCTATCGGCGCGCACCACGATGAAACCGAAATGACCAGCCTTCTGGCTCCGATTGTTCAGGTATGCGATGCTATCTCCGGCGCTCGTCCGGGAGCGCGCCGCGAAATTGTCGAAGCCTATATCAAACGCTTGAACGATTTGGAACAATTGGCGCTCTCTTATCCCGGCGTCGTGAAAACCTATGCCATTCAAGCCGGCCGCGAATTACGCGTTATTGTAGGAGCCGACCGTATTAATGATGTGGAATCCGAAAATCTTTCGAATGAAATAGCCAAGAAAATTCAGGATGAAATGACTTATCCCGGACAAGTGAAGATTACGGTTATCCGCGAAACCCGTGCAGTCGCCTTTGCAAAATGACAGTTGCAATAGTCAAATACAATGCCGGTAATATCTATTCTGTCGATTATGCTTTGAAACGTCTGGGCATTGACCCGCTTATCACTGCCGACAAAGAAATATTGCAAAAAGCCGATAAAGTAATTTTTCCCGGCCAAGGCGAAGCAACCCAAACAATGCAATACCTGAAGGCGCATCGCTTGGATGAATTGATTGTCGGATTCAAACAACCCGTATTAGGCATTTGCATCGGAATGCAACTTATGTGTAAGTTCTCGGAAGAAGGAAACGTGGATTGTTTGGGGATTTTTGATACGCCGGTACTGAAATTTCATCCGCAAAAGCAGGAAAATAAAATCCCCCACATAGGGTGGAATAATTTGGCAAACCTGAAAAGCGACCTGTACCGGGAAATACCTGATGGAATATTTACCTATTTTGTACACAGTTATTACGTTCCGGTAAATGAACATACCATCGCAGAAACGGATTATATCCTGAATTTTAGCGCCTCCATGCACAAAGATAACTTTTATGCCACTCAATTCCATCCGGAAAAGAGCGGATCGGCGGGAGAACTGATTTTGAAAAATTTTCTGAATTTATGATAGAAATTATTCCGGCAATGGACATTTTGGATGGAAAATGCGTCCGTCTTTCTCAAGGAGATTATGAACAGAAAACGGTTTATAATGAAAATCCTTTAGAAATGGCGAAAATGTTTGAAGATCATGGAATTCATCGCCTGCATATGGTGGATTTGGATGGTGCGAAAGCCAACCGGATCATCAATTACAAAGTCTTGGAAAAAATTGCTTCCCGGACTTCGTTAATAATAGATTTTGGCGGCGGACTCAAATCGGATTTCGACTTGGAAATTGCATTTGAGAGCGGCGCTCGCATGGTTACGGGCGGAAGTATTGCCGTAAAAAACCCGGAAATATTTCAATCTTGGATCAATCAATTCGGTGGACAGTCAATCATCCTTGGCGCCGATTGCCGCAACAAGAAGATAGCTGTTTCCGGATGGACAGAAGATACGAATGAGGATATTGTCCCGTTCATCGAAAAATGGCGGAGACAAGGTATCTGTAAAGTGATTTGTACGGATATAAGCAGGGACGGTATGCTGACCGGCCCCAGTCTTGACTTATACCGTGAAATACGGGAAGCAGACCCCGAACTTTACCTGATCGCCAGCGGAGGCGTCGGCGATATCCATGATGTGGAACTGCTCGAAGAAGCGCATATTCCCGGTGTTATTATTGGGAAAGCCATTTACGAAGGCAAAATACAACTCAAAGAACTGCTTCGCTTCGCAAATGATAATTCATAATTTATAATTTTGAAAGATGCTGGCAAAACGAATCATACCTTGTTTGGATGTAAAAGACGGGACGACCGTCAAAGGCATCAATTTTATCAATTTCCGGGATGCCGGTGATCCGGTGGAATTGGGCAGACAATACAGCGAACATGGCGCAGACGAATTGGTTTATTTGGACATTACCGCCTCTCACGAAGGACGCAAAACTTTTTTGGACTTGGTGCGGCGAGTGGCGGCCAACATCAATATTCCTTTTACGGTGGGCGGCGGAATCAACGAACTGAAAGATGTTGACGCCTTGCTGAATGCCGGGGCAGACAAGGTTTCCGTCAATTCGGCGGCTATCCGCAGACCCGAATTGATTGGTGAAATTGCAAAAAACTTTGGCTCTCAGGTTTGTGTGGTAGCCATCGACGCCAATATTGTGGAGAAACCGGAGCCAACATTCCGGCTCAACCATCCTCAATGGATTCCTCAATGGATTTGCTTTTTGAACGGCGGACGAATTTCAACCGGTAAAAACCTGTTCGACTGGGCCAAAGAAGCAGAAAACAGAGGAGCCGGAGAAATATTGTTTACCAGTATGAAACACGACGGGGTGAAAAACGGTTATGCCAACGAGGCTTTACGGACTTTATCCCTTTCTTTAGGAATCCCGATCATCGCTTCGGGAGGGGCCGGAACCAAAGAACATTTCCGGGACGCCTTCATCGAAGGAAAATCGGATGCAGCTTTGGCCGCCAGCGTTTTCCACTTTGGCGAAATAGCAATAAGTGAACTGAAAGCGTATTTGGCGGAGGAAGGAGTTGTTGTTAGAAAAATTAGCATTTAAAAATTCATAACGCATAAATAAAAAAATGAAACTTGATTTTGAAAAAATGGGCGGTTTAATCCCCGCTATCATTCAAGATGACAAAACAAATAAAGTGTTGATGCTGGGCTTTATGAACGGTGAAGCGCTGGCAAAAACACAGGAAACAGGGAAAGTGACTTTTTTCAGCCGGACGAAAAACCGTTTGTGGACAAAAGGCGAAGAAAGCGGTAATTTTCTACAGGTGGTTTCCATCGCGGAAGACTGCGACCGGGACACCTTGCTGATAAAAGTGAATCCGGAAGGGCCGGTCTGCCATACGGGAAGCGATACTTGTTTCAACGAGGAAAACAAAGAAGATATCCTATTCCTCAAATACCTACAAGATTTTATCATCCGCCGGAGACAGGAAATGCCGGAAGGCTCCTATACAACCTCCCTTTTTAACAGAGGCATCGGAAGAATGGCGCAGAAAGTCGGAGAAGAAGCCGTGGAAACCGTTATCGAAGCAATGAGCGGCAACGATGAACGATTGTTATACGAAAGTTCCGATCTATTGTATCACCTGATCGTTCTGTTGACTTACAAAGGTTATCGGATCGAAGACTTGGCCAACGAACTGGAAAAAAGGCATAAATAATGTTGAAGTTACTCATACCGTAACGCCGTAATCGGATCAAGTGCGGCGGCTTTTTGGGCGGGATACCAGCCGAAAAAGATGCCGATAGTTGCGCACACCACAAAGGATACCACCACAGCGGTAATGCTGACCATGAAACCCATACCAAGCGCAAGCAATATCAATGCCGAGAGCAAAAGCCCGATAATGATGCCGATAACGCCGCCCGTTATGCTAAGAATAGCGCTTTCGAAGAGAAATTGTTTCAAGATGTCTTTGTTTTTAGCGCCTAACGAGCGCCTCAGCCCTATCTCGCGTGTACGTTCGGTAACGGTTACATACATGATGTTCATGATGCCGACGCCACCAACGATAAGCGATATGGCAGCTATGGCAACCAAAAAAGCCGAGAGTACTGCCATAATAGTGCCCATCATTTCAAGAATTTGTTTGAGCGAGTCCACCGCAAAGTCAGCATCCGTCATATCTTTGATTTTGTGCATTTGCAGCATAATCGTTTCTATCTCTTTGGTTGCCGCTTTCGAGTCTTCTTCCGAAGTTGCCGAAGCCATGATCATGTGGATATAATCAATATTCAGCAAACGTTTCTGTACGGTGAAATAGGGTGCAATGATGATGTCGTCGTAATCGTCGCCGGTCATATTTTTTCCTTTTTCAGCGATTGTGCCGATAACAGTCATAGGCATTTTGCCGAAACGAACCTCTTTCCCAACAGGATTTTCGCCATTGGGAAACAGCGTTTTCACAACTGTTTGTCCGAGTATGCACACTTTGGCTGCGCTCGCTTCTTCTTGTTCGGTAAAAGCGCGTCCTTTGTCAATCTTGGAATTGGAAATATCCAGATAATCCACATTTCCGCCCATCATGATACCCGGGCAATTATTCGATCCGCATACAATCTGTTCCATAGCCGTGATGCAGGGAGTTACTTTCGCAACGTGACGCGCCCGCTTGCGAATGGCTTCCACATCCCGCAGTTTGATATTTTTCATATTCTCCGTACCCAGTTGAACCCCCATAACGTCTTTCCGCACGTTAGAAACCATAATCATATTGGTACCCAAACCGGAAAACTGGTCGGTGATAATTGCCGTAGAACTTTGCCCAAGACTGACCATCAGCACCACAGACGATATACCGATGATGATGCCCAACATGGTGAGCAAGGCACGTTTCTTATTGAGCATTAAAGCGTTCCATGCCAATTTGATGAGATTTTTTATTTTCATAATTCATAATTTTTAATTCGTTGGATTTCTAAGATTGCTATCTACTGTTGAAGACAAATGAATGGGGGAAATATTTTGAGGGACAGGATTTTTTTTGCATGGCAATCAAAAAATAATTGTAACTTTGTTGTGTTAATTTTAAACCGCATCATATGACTAAAGAAGAAAAAATAAATACATTTCTCTTTCTAATCTTCTTATTTTGGATGCAAGGCTTGAATACCTATTCTCAATATGTATTCCGCCACTTGGATATTGTGGACGGTTTATCCGACAATCAGATACGGAATTTCACCATGACATCCGACGGACGGTTATCTATCCGGACGGTATCCATCCTGAATTTATACAATGGCGCTACTTTCGAACATTTCTATCACGACCGCCGGAAAGATTATAAATGGCGTTTTAACCGGTATCAAATATTCAAGGAATATCACGATATAGATGGACGTATTTGGATGAAAGCGCCCGGTTATTTGTCGTTGTTCGATTTGAAAACCAACCGGTTTAATTACGATATTGACTTGGAATTAAGGTCGTTAGGAATTGAGCAAAAGTTGAAAAACCTATTTATTGATGAGAGCAAAAACTACTGGTTCCTGACCGAAGACAATACTTTCTCGTTTTACGATATTACCCAAAAGGAATTGAAAATCATTGATGAAGGGAATAGTGCATTTACGCAGCAATATGGCATTCCATACGAACTTGCCCAATATAAAAACCTGTATTGGATTGTGTATTCGAGCGGCTTACTCCGTTGCTGGGACAGTACTTCACAAGAATTTATTACGCAAGATACCTATTTCTACGGCAAAATATCAACCCTGACCGATCGGCTGTCTATCCGTCCAACTGCTACCGGTGATTTGTGGTTGATGTACAATAATGCGGTTTCATTTTACAACCGGACAGATAAACGTTGGAAAGAAGCGGCAAGCATAAAAGGAGCTTCTAATTTTTTCACCTGTATGGACTTGGACAAGGATGGAAACGTATGGGTAGGCGCTTCTTGGTCGGGATTACGGAAGATTGATGCTCAGACTCATGAAGTGACTACTTTGTCAAGTTTGAAACTTAACAATGGAGGCACTTTAAACAACGACATACAATGTGTGTTTGTCGATCAGGACAACGGACTGTGGGTTGGTACTTTATGGAATGGGATTTGCTATTATCATCCCAGTATGCACAAATTCAAATTGGTGCAAACGGTTCATAATGAGACCCTGTTTAGCAACGAATCGGTGCGCTGCCTCTTGGAAGACAACGATGGCAGTATCTTGATCGGCGCTACCGACGGGCTTATGCGCTATGACCCTGCAACGGAGAAAATCACAAAGGCATTCGACAATATTCCCTCCAGCGATCTGTACTTGTGCTTGTCGCTGTATCGTGACAAGAAAAAGCGATTGTGGATAGGAACTTATCTGAACGGATTTTATTGTATTGACGGGAAAAATGTAAAAACATATAACAAATTGTCTGAAAACTTGGAACTTTACCCCAACCAAAATCTCTCCCGCGCTATTTTTGAAGATGCAAACGGGCGGTTTTGGGTAAGCGTGAGAAACGAAGGAATCGGGGAGTTGGACTTGTCCACAGGACAAATTACCCTGTTACGTGACAAGCATCCGGAAATAGCTTTCCATAAAGTAGATTTCAATTTTTATCCAGTGGATGACCAAACCTTTGCCGTGTTTGGGGAAAGCGGCATCTATTATTACGATATCCAAAAAGACAAAACATTTATTCCGGAAATTGATGATCCGGATAATCCTAAATTCTTGGGTCCAAATGTAAAATATTATTGCATATTCAAAGACAGTCATTCTTTAGAATGGTTCGGTACGGAACAAGGCATCCGGATATGGGACGAGCGGCAAAAGAAGGTCTATACCATTGATATTGAAGACGGATTACCCAATAATTCTATTTCTGCAATTATTGAAGACGATAATGGCATCTATTGGGTGTCTTCTTTGAATGGCATAACCAAAATTGAAATCAAAGAAAATGCCGGTGAATATACATTTTCCTTGGTCAATTTTGATGTGCATGATGGATTGCAAAGCGGCAAATTTTATGATCGCTCTTCGCTGAAAACGTCAACCGGCGCTCTTTATTTTGGCGGTCATCATGGAATCAATACATTTGATCCGGATAAACTGCAATATAACCACAGCATAAACAAACCGATATTCACCGCTTTCAAATTGTTTAATTCCTTGATAAAAGAAAATACGGCTTACGATGGGCATGTAATCCTTAAAAATCCGGTCAATAATACACGGAAAATCAAATTAAATTACAAAGAAAATTTTATAACTTTGGAATTTTCCGGTGTGAATTATGTCAATCCCTCCCGAACGTATTTCAGATACAAATTGAATAATTTCGACCAAAATTGGACAGAAATAGACGCCCACGAATTAGGTTCGGTTACTTATACCGGATTACGCCCCGGAACTTACACATTCACAGTCTATACAGCCAACAACGATAAGGTATGGGGCGATGAAGCCGCCGAAATGACAATCATCATTACGCCTCCGTTTTGGGCTACTGTTTATGCCTATATTCTTTACATCCTATTACTTTTGGGTGGAATATTTTGCCTTTTTGTTTATATCAGCAAAAGAAACAGAACAAAACAGATTGAACGGCAAGCCATTGAGCGACAAAAACAGAAGGAAGAATTGGACCAGATGAAATTCCGTTTCTTTACCAACATCAGTCACGAATTTCGCACTCCTTTAACCTTGATAATGACTCCTTTAAGCACCTTGATCAATCAACAACAAGAAGGACAGTTGAAGCAAAAATTAGAAGCCATACACCGCAATGCCGACAATATGCTCTCTTTAATAAACCAACTACTGGATTTCAGAAAATTGGAAATGGGTGGAGAAAAACTCAAACTTGCTGCTGATGATTTAGTTAAATTCGTAAGCTATATTCACGCCACATTTCGGGATTCTGTTATTAATAGGGCTATTGACTTTAAGTTTGAAAGTGAATGTAAACAGTTGAATATCCGGTTCGATAAAAGCAAAATACAGAAAGTAATGAGCAATTTGTATTCCAATGCCCTTAAATTTACGCCCGATGGCGGACAGATTCTAACACAACTGACGCTTACGCAAGAGGATAACCGGGAGTATATAAAAATAGAAATCGCGGATACCGGCTGTGGCATTGAAGAAAAGGAGATAGACTCCATATTCGACCGTTTTTATCAAAGCGACCGGAACGATTCAGGCGTAGCCGGTTCCGGAATCGGATTGCACTTAGTGAAAGAATATGTAGAATTGCATGAGGGAAAAATTACAGTTCACAGTAAATTAAATGAAGGCAGCATCTTTTCAGTATGTATCCCATTGGATTTGAAAGGCAAAGATATTCCTGCCATTAACGACAACGCCTTTAAGCTGGAAGAAGAACCGGAAAAGGAAAATGTCGGAAAAACCTTATTGGTTGTGGAAGACAACGTTGAATTTCGCAACTTTCTGGTAGAACAATTAAGCGACGGATACACTGTCTTGCAAGCCGGAGACGGAGAAGAAGGAGAAAACATAGCCATTCAAAAATCTCCGGATTTAATTATATCCGATTTGATGATGCCCAAGGTGGATGGGTTGGAAATGTGCCATCGAATCAAAAATAATATTCAAACCTCTCATATTCCGATTATCTTATTGACCGCCCGTTTATCGGATGAAGCCAAGATTGAAAGTTATAAGGCGGGAGCAGACTCCTATATTTCCAAACCATTCAATTTTGACGTGTTGTCAGCCCGAATTGAAATGCTCATTGAGCAACAGGAAAAAAGAAAAGAATTATTCCATAAAACCATCGAAATAACGCCAAGCAGCATAACCATCACTTCGTTGGATGAAGAATTTATAAAGAAAACCCTGCAATTCGTAGAGAAAAACATCAATAACACGGAATATTCGGTTGACCAATTGAGTATGGATTTAGGCCTAAGCCGGAGTAACCTGTATCGGAAATTCCAATCCATTACAGGACTGAGTCCCAATGACTTTATCCGTTCTATTCGGCTGAAGCGGGCGGCGCAACTGCTGAAAGCAAGCCAATACAATATTTCGGAAATCTCTGATATTGTGGGCTTTAATTCGATCAAATATTTTAATAAATATTTTAAGGAAGAGTTTGGGGTAACGCCTACGCAATATCGGGCAGAAAATATATCTTGATTATTAGCATTTTCTTCAAATGCCTGTTTTGTAAATAATTCAAATTATGTGCATTTGGGACAAAATATCCCAACAAATGGGAAAATATGTCTTATGCAAATTCATTTTTTCATGTTTACTTTGTACATTCGTTTATCGAATACAAAATATTTATTACAATTAAATTATCTATCAATGAAAAAACAGTTATTACTGAAATCCGTAGTTTTAGTTTTCTTCCTGCTCTGCGGGAGCTATTACAGCGGAGAGATTTATGCCCAAATGCCCGGCGTACAGCAGAAGCGGACGGTTCAAGGGAAGATAACGGATGCTTCAGGAAGCGAAGTTATCGGCGCAAATGTGCGAGTAAAAGCCACATCTAACGGTGCAACCAGTGACGTTTCCGGCAATTTCAGCCTGAATGTTTCAGACAATGATGTGTTGGTTATATCTTTTTTAGGATATAAAACAAAAGAAGTTCCTGTAGCCGGGAAAAGTAGTATTAATATCCAATTAGAAGAGGATGC
>JAITNQ010000019.1 GCA_031290435.1 Candidatus Symbiothrix sp.
CTTTTCGCTTATCATTAGCTAAAAAACTATTTCAACGTACCCTCTTGCGCGTCTTTAATCATTTTTGCATTCGGGATAATGAAAACTTCTACGCGACGGTTTGCTTGTTTACCGATGGAGGTAGCATTATCGGATACCGGTTGAGAAGAGCCGAAACCGGCTGTAGTCAAACGGGAAGCCAAAATGCTTTGTTCAAGCAAAAAAGTTTTTACGGAACCTGCCCTTTGTTCTGAGAGCGGGATATTGATTTTATCGCTGCCGGTACTATCGGTATGGCCATAAATTTCAACATCTGTATCCGGATTGGATTTCAGAGAATTAGCAAATTGGGTCAAGGCTGCTTTAGAAGCCTGATTCAAAGTGCTGGAATTGGTAGCAAAAAGAATCCCCGAATCGAAAGTCACTTTGATAGCTTGTCCATCATTAATGGCTTCTACCTTGGCATTTTCGATTTGCTCTAATTCTTTCTTTTGCTTATCCATTTTGACACCTATCAACGCTCCGGCAGCTCCGCCGACCACCGCGCCAATACCTGCGCCCCAAGCTGCGCCTTTTCCGCCATTCAGCAGCGCTCCGAGTCCTGCGCCTACCGCAGCGCCTCCACCAGCGCCAATGGCTGTACCTTTCGCTGTGTTACTCGCATTACAACCACCAAATAAAATGGCAATACAGAGTAATAAACTTGTAAAAAAATTAATCTTTTTCATACTGTCTGTTAGTCAAATTAATATATAATTTTATAGAAATTTTTAATCTTCGCTATTTTTATCTGCCTATAAAAACTTTTGCCCTTTATTCATTAAAGATGTCTAAAGTATCGGTATAGGCTGATTCGGCACGCAGCACAATCAATATATCCTCAGTCAGATAATCGCCGATATTATCTTTCTTAGCCTGCTGAACAATGAACTTTATCAATTCTTGTTCTTCTTTTTCTTCATCATCCTCGTCTAAATAATCATTTTTCTCATAAAAATCGCATATCAAATCTAAAATATAATAGATATCATCATCAGCGAATTTTTCTTTCAATTCCTGTGGAAGATAATTGAGGATAAAAGCCACAGCTTTCTCTTCATCGTATTCAAATAATTCGTTTTCGTCACTCATGGTATTATTTATTTTCAGTGTTTTCTACATTTTCATCTTCTACGGTATCCTCTTTTTCTGCAAGATCCTCTTTTTCTTCGAAATCTGTTAAATCATTTTGAATTAACAAATTATACCAGTTCATCATTTTTTTAATGTCGGAAGGATAAACCCTTTCTTTGTCGAAGTCCGGCAGTACTTCGGCAAAATAAGTCCGCAACTCCTCCGGTTTGATAGTGGAGGAAAAAACAATTTGCGCACCGTTTTCTTTTTGTTTGATAGCGGTCAATACCTTGGCCAAGGGAACTTCTTCTTTGTCCGTATAAATAGAAATATCTCCCAAAGATACTACTTTATCTTTCGTATATACCGGAATTCGCTTCCCATCTATCATTGATTCGACAATGAATATGTTTTTCCCTTTAGAAATCAATTTAAAAAGGCCCGACCGCCCCGAAACAGATAAAATTTTCTTCAGCATAGCAATAACGATTACTTTTTATTTACGGTGCAAATTTACGCATTTTTTTTGGATTTCAATGTATTCATTAAAATTTCTATTTGGGGAATGATTGCATTGACATCATCATTCAAAATCGTAAAATCCGATAGTTTGTTCCGCTCTTCTTCCGAAAGTTGACTATTAATTCGTTTTATAATCAGTTCTTTTGCTATATTATCCCGATTTTCAATCCTTTGAATTCTCACTTCCAAAGGAGCGGAAATATTTACTTTCACATCCACCGTAGCGCTGAAACCGGACTCGAACAAAATAGCCGATTCAATGGCCAAGTATTTTTTGTCGGAATGTTGATTTGTCCAATGTTGGAAATCTTTCCATACCAAGGGATGGATAAGAGAATTGACATACAAAAGGTTTTCTTCATTTCCAAAAATCAGGGAAGCCAGCAGGGAACGATTCAATTTTCCGGTTTTATACAGTTCACGACCAAATTTTTCCGACAATATTTCCCTGATTTGTGCAGATTCGTCCGTTAGTTTCTTAGCCGCTACATCTGCGACATACACCGGAATTCCCATTGTTTCCAATAACCGGGAAATAGTCGATTTTCCGCTTCCGATTCCACCTGTAAGTCCGATTACCATCATAGCTGTCTTTTTTGTTCCACTAAAAATTCTATCATTTCCGGAACGATGCGATAATTCACTATCCCTACCGGTTTTTTAGAAAGACTCAGGGGAAAATTTGTTGCATTATTCAGAATCAGACTGTTATAATCAATGCTTATTTCAAAATCGGACTCGGATATTTGGTTATATTTACTCAAGCCTACCTGAACATACACTTCTACAGAGGAGGGAAAAAAACGGACGATTCGATTTTCAGGCAAGTTACGGCAAAAGACGGGCAGTACGAAAATTTTTTCAGTATATTCTTCTATATCAGCAGTTAGCTTCACCTGTTGAGTCGATAGTTTGACGCCTAAAGGCGGTATCAATTGTGCAGAAATACTTATTTTTTTTTCAATATGCCGCTTGTCCAATTTTTCTGTTCTGACAGTAAACAAGGTATCGACTGTTTCCTTGCTTCCATAAACCGTAATCTGTGACGGCTCAATCGTAATGCTATCGGAAAACATATATCCGGGCGATGGAGACAATACCCCGTCTATTGTGACGGGCAAAACCTTTTTTATCAAGGGCAAATAATGAATCTCAATCCGGTCGGGAGAAAAAGACTTCAATTGGGAAGAAGAAGGCAACTCATCAGAAATCAGTTTGCTAAGCGTGGCATTATCAATCAGGTAAGAAGATTCTTTATTTTGAAGGGTTTTCAGCGCAATCGTTATTGACAATTTGTTTTTATTCAATAAATATTGCAACCAGACCGTTCCTTTATCTTGCACATTCAGGGTAATTTGACGAGGAATCCCTACCGGGAGGGATATTCCGGCAGGGACTTCTGTATACTGAACAGATACAGGCACTTCAAATTCAAACTTTTGTCTGAAATATTGAAGCGTCCAGAAAGCAAAGGCCAAAACGACAAAAACAGAAAAACCCAATACGTTTTTCCATCTTTTACTATGAAAGAATACTTTGATTCTCCTTTCAAGATCGCGTTTATTTGGTTGCAGGAGCGTCATTGCTTGCCGCGAAAACAGAAGCTTTGTCTACCTTAATTCTTACTCCTTCGGCAATTTCTACCGTAAAGGTATTATTGTCAATCTCTTTCAATTTTCCGTAAATGCCTCCTGCTACGATTACTTTATCGCCGACTTTCAGCGCTTCACGCATTTTTTGAACCTCCTTTTGTTTTTTCTGTTGAGGGCGAATCATAAAAAAATACATGATTACAAAAAGCAATACGATCATCAAAATGCTCATATAATTACCTCCACCTGTAGCTCCTCCGGCCGGAGCAGCCTGTAAGACAATACTTAATAATTTCATTGTTTATAAATTTTTACAGATTTAAAGTACAAATGTAATAAAATATTCTTAATCTTTAAATAATAAGCCTTCTTTTTTTAAATCCTGCACAATTGCGTCTAAGATACCATTGATGAAATTCGAACTTTTAGGGGTGCTGTAATAGCGTGCCAAGTCGATGTATTCGTTCAGCGACACACTCACCGGGATAGACGGGAAATTACGCACTTCAGCCAGCGCTATTTGCATGATATACAAATCAATTAAAGCAATCCTTTCTATATCCCAATTACTTATCTGCTTCGTAATCCGTTGGTTATTATCTGCTCCGTCAATTATTGAATGATGCAGTAATTCTATGGCAAACGCCCTGTCTTCCTCATCTTTGAACATGGGAAGCAAGGTTTGTGTTGAATCTGTTTCCAAAGTAAACCGCTTGATCGTTTTCAGAACAAAGGTCCCGATTATACCTAAATCGTCTTCCCAATAGATGCTTTTATCTTCCAGCATACCATTTAATTCCTCGTTAGTCCAGATAATTTTTTTGAAAACTTTATACCAAAATTCCTTATCCGATTCATACGTATCATTCTCTTTCAAATAATCTTCATAGATATCCGAACGGAGAATCTCATTGAGGAGCTGCCGCACAAAATTCGAATCATCGTCATTCCATAGCGTGCCTTTCTCATTGGAAAAATTTTGCAACTGCTTATTGCATCTTAATTGTTCCGAGAAACGATTATTTGTCAGACGTAGATTGGGATTCAGTTCGGATTCGGTTACCAAATATTTATGTTTATGTTTGTCTATGCGTTTTTGCTCGGCGTCGGTCAGCATCGGAATCAACAACAATAAATAATGATACAAGTCATAAGACTTTTGTAAACTTTTCAAGATTTCATTCTCGGCACTTTTCAGATCCCTGCTATCATTTTGATAGTAAGCATATATTATCTGGAGTGTTTTAATACGAATAATAATGCGATTAATCATTTTATAAAGAACTTCTATTTCCGCTGCAAAGTTAATTATTTTTCACGATATTTCACCTGTATTATTCTTATTTTTTTCTTAAAAATTTGCATATTTGAAAATAAATCACCAAATTTGCAGAATATTATCAGAATATGATTACTTATTAGCACAATAACAACAACATTGAATCATGGAAGAAGGAAAATACGCTAAAAATGAAAACAAAGAGTCCAACATTGTTTTTTCAAAATCAGTAGCTGCCGGTAAACGGGTTTATTATTTGGATGTAAAAAGGAGCGGAAGAGGTGATTTATTCATGGTAATCACAGAAAGTAAAAAAGTTTTTATTGAGAATTCACCTCAACCTTTTCATTTCGAGAAACATAAAGTTTTTTTATATAAAGAAGATTTCGATAAATTCATTACTGCTTTAAACGAAACGCTTCTTTATGTAAAGGAAAACAGTGAGACTGATTTATCACATATCAAAGAAATAAAAGATACTTTCGACACGGATTCAGAAGATACTATCCACTTTAACTTGGATTTTTAGGCGTTTTTGTGCAGAATATAAATATTTTTCTTTTACTTTGCACAATAATTGAGCAAAAAAGATGGACAATTTTTTTTCCGGGGAGGAACTAACCGAATTTTTAGCGGCTTATCGCAAGTTATTGAGAAGTCTGGGAGATTCTGTTTCGGCGAGTGACGCGAAAAATGTAAAAGAATACATTCGTCGCTCGATTGATTCGGGCGGTTATGGCAGAGATGTTTATAATTCAAACATTTTATATCGCAAACTACAGACAGCGCTTATTGTTTCAGAAGAAATCGGATTGAAAGGAACCGCTTCTATTGCCGTTTTACTTTCACAATCGGTAATAGACGGACATTGTGCTATCGACCAAGTGCGTAAAACTTTCGGGGAAGATGTGGCTGCTATCATCCAGGGGCTGCTAAAAACACAGGAATTGTATGCAAAAAATGCGGCTATTGAAACGGAAAATTTTCGCAAGTTGTTACTTTCTTTTGCCGAAGATATCCGCGTTATCCTGATTATGATCGCCGACCGCTTGTATCTGATGCGAATGGCAAAATCATTGAAGGAAGAACATTTGCTGCAAATCTCCGCCGAGGCTTCCTATCTTTATGCACCCCTCTCCCACCGTTTAGGTTTGTATGAAATCAAATCGGAATTAGAGGATTTGTCCCTTAAATACCAAGACAGGGAAATGTATGATTTCATTGCCCGGAAAATCAATGAAACCAAACGTTCCCGTGATACATACATTGCGGAATTCATTGCGCCGGTAGAGGATAGACTAAAGGCCTTGCACCTGAATTTCGACATCAAAGGCCGTACCAAATCAATTTATTCCATCCGGAATAAACTCCAGAAACAAAAAATTGAATTCGAAAATATCTACGACCTATTTGCCATCCGTGTCGTCTTGCATACACTGCCTGAAAAAGAAAAAGCCGAATGTTGGCAAGTCTATTCCGTAATTACCGATATGTACCAACCCAATCCCAAACGCTTGAAAGATTGGCTTTCCATCCCGAAAAGCAATGGTTATGAATCTTTGCACACAACCGTGATGGGACCGCACGGAAAATGGGTAGAAGTACAAATCAGGAGCAAACGGATGGATGAGATTGCCGAAAGAGGCTTCGCCGCCCATTGGAAATACAAAGGAATCAAAGGAGAAAGTGGACTTGACGAGTGGATGAATAACGTGAGGGAAGTTTTAGAACACAAAGAATCAGCCCCCGGCGACCTGATTCGGGACTTTAAAATGGATTTGTACGACGACGAGATTTTTGTATTCACCCCAAAAGGCGATTTGTTTAAGTTGCCGCAAAATGCTACCGTACTTGATTTTGCTTTTGCCATTCATACCAAATTGGGTTCTAAATGCGTATCCGCTAAAATCAATGGAAAAAATGTGAGCATTAAGCATAAATTACAGAGCGGAGACCAAGTGGATATCGTAACTTCTCCCAACCAAAGCCCCAAACAGGATTGGCTGAATTTTGTGATTACAGCCAAGGCGCGCGTCAAAATTAAGCAATCGCTGAAAGAACAGTCGACCAAACAGGTCGAATTCGCCAAAGAATCCTTACACAGGCGATTTAAGAACCGGAAAATAGAAGAAGACGAATCCAAACTGATGCGACTCATCAAGAAAAAAGGGTACAAAACAGTCACGGATTTCTATGCCGACATCGCAACGGAAAAATTGGATATCAATACCGTTATTGATCAATATCTGGAGCAGGAAAAAAAGGAACAAGAATTAATGGAACATACCGACCGTAGCGTGGAAAATTTTGTTGTGCAAACGCCGGTCGAAGAAATTGCAGACAAGGAAGATGTTTTAGTCATTGACCAAAACTTGACCGGCATTGATTATTCCTTAGCCAAATGCTGTAACCCTATATACGGGGATGAGATTTTCGGATTCGTTTCATCCAAAGGGATAAAAGTTCACCGTTTGAACTGTCCCAATGCGGCTACGCTGTTCAATCGCTACGGTTACAGAATCGTGAGAACCCGCTGGTCGGGAAAAGCAGGATCCAGCTATCCGGTTACCTTAAAAATTGTCGGAAACGACGATATCGGTATTGTCACGAACATTACCTCCATCATTTCGAAAGAAAACGGAATGATGTTGCGCGCTATCAATGTTGACCCGGCAGACGGACTATTCTCCGGAACTTTGACGGTCATGTTGAAAGATACCGCCGTAATGGACGGCCTCATCAAGAAAATAAAGGCAATAAAAGGCGTAAAACAGGTAAGCCGGTTTTAGGCTACTTATTTTTGGAAGCGGAACTTTTGTAAATTTTTTTTCACAATCTTTTGTCAATTCAAAAAAGACCATTATCTTTGCACCCGCAATAGAGTATAAACCCAAAAACAATTAAGAAAGGGTTTTAATTATGCTGGAGAAATAACTACATATCGCCCCCTGGATTACTTCCGGACATACTTCCGGAAAGAAAAGGTTTATTATCTGCTTTTAATAAACCGGTAATCCGTTTTTCAATCAACTATTTTATTAATTTCCGCAAGCTACAATCCGTATTCGTGTACCGTTTACCGTGTTCCGTCTACCTTAGCGCCTTGCACCCAAATATTTTTACATGGGCTTACAAATTCAACCGAAAATATTAAGTAAAATCGGTTATACAAATAATGTGTCGCGCAGTTTGGCAATCAATATTATTTCAAAACATTGCAAACACGACACGAAAGAAAATGTTATTCAAACATTGGAACAAATTTTAGAAACGCCCCAAACGTTTCTTAACGATGAAGTTTGGGGTAAATTGGCGAATCATTTTTGTCCGCAAGGAGAAACAAAAGCTTTCTCCGTTTACGAATTGAAAGAGAAAGCGTTAGCGTTCAAAACTTACGGAGGAAAATACATCGAATCGGTCGCCAAACAGCAAATGGAACTCGCTATGCGTCTGCCGGTTTCCTTAGCCGGAGCATTGATGGCGGATGCTCACACCGGATACGGTTTGCCGATTGGCGGTGTATTGGCGGTCGATAATGCGGTGATTCCTTATGCCGTAGGCGTCGATATCGGATGCCGGATGACCTTGTCGGTCTTGGACGAAAAACCGGCTTTCCTAAGTCGTTATGCTTTTCAGCTGAAAGAGGCATTGAAAGCAAACACGCATTTCGGCATGGAGGGTGGTATTCCGTTCGAGCAGGAACACGAAGTGTTGGAACGTCCCGAATTTAGAACGGATGCGTTCCTGAAAAACCTGCATGGCAAAGCTGTCCGGCAATTAGGGTCTTCCGGAGGCGGCAATCATTTTGTGGAATGGGGAGAATTGGAATTGTTTGAAAAGAACGTTTTCGATTTGCCTGCCGGAAAATACACCGCATTGCTCTCCCATTCCGGTTCGCGCGGATTGGGAACGGAGATCGCCCGGCATTACAGCGCCATTGCCCGCGAACAATGCCGTCTCCCGCGTGAAGCCGGGCATTTTGCCTGGTTAAACATGGATTCGGAAGCCGGACAAGCCTATTGGATGAGCATGAATCTGGCAGGCGATTATGCCCAAGCTTGTCACGAACGTATCCATATCAATCTGACGAAAGCCTTGGGATTGAAAATCCGGACAACAGTCGGCAACCACCACAATTTTGCGTGGAAAGAAACGCTGAATGACGGAAAAGAAGCCATTGTGCACCGCAAAGGGGCAACTCCCGCCCATACCGGCGAACCGGGTATTGTTCCGGGCAGCATGACTACTCCGGGATATTTAGTGGTGGGCAAAGGCAATGTTCAGTCGCTCCATTCCGCTTCGCACGGGGCGGGACGGGCTATGTCGCGTCAGAAAGCCAAAGAGAATTTCACGCAGTCCGCATTGAAAAAAATGTTGAGCGCTGCCGGCGTACAACTGATTGGCGGAAGTGTGGAAGAAGCTCCCTTGGCTTATAAGGACATCGAACGGGTGATGGATTTTCAGCAAGAATTGGTCGATATTCACGGAAAATTCATGCCCCGGATAGTACGAATGAATAAAGAATGAGGAAATGGAGAAAATGTATATACAGATAACATCGGGAAGAGGCCCGGCGGAATGTTGCCGGGTCGTTTCCAAAGTAGTGGAACTGATACTGAAAGAGGCTCGCCAAAAGGGCGTTTATGCCGAAGTAGCAGAACGGGAAGAAGGAGAGATGAATCGGACTTTATTGTCTGCAATCCTCTTTTTAGCAGGTGAAGAATTGGATTCATTTGTTGATTCATGGGAAGGCACGGTTCAATGGATAGCTCAAAGTCCTTACCGGAAGTTCCATAAGCGAAAAAACTGGTTTGTCGGCGTCCAATGTCTGCCTGTTTTTGAAGAAAACCAATGGAATGAGCGCGAACTTCGTATTCAGACCTTGAAAGCTTCCGGGCCGGGCGGACAACACGTCAACAAAACGGAATCGGCAGTCCGGGTAACGCACATTCCTTCGGGAATCAGTGTAACGGCTTCCGACGAACGTTCGCAATTGCAGAACAAGAAGCAAGCCATCGAACGGCTGAAAATCAAGTTAGCCGCTTATGAACAGGAGCGTTCAATGGCTTTCATACAAGAGAATTGGCAGAATCACAACGAATTGGAACGTGGGAATCCGGTGCGGGTGATTCGGGCGGATTTGGATTAATAAACTAAAAATTAAAAACTACATAGCGGAAAATGACCTGACGTTTTTAGACAGGATGAAAGAAATGGCAAAAAAAGCCAGACCCAAATAAACGATTTAACTCCTCACCCCCGGCCCCTCTCCATTTTGGAGAGGGGAGAAGCGGGCGAATAATCTTTGCAGGAATTTGGAAGAACCGCACGCTCCTCTCCATTTTGGAGAGGGGAGAAGCGGGCGAATAATCTTTGCAGGAATTGGAAGAACCGCACGCTCCTCTCCATTTTGGAGAGGGGAGAAGCGGGCGAATAATCTTTGCGGGAATTGGAAGAACCCCCGGCCCCTCTCCAAAATGGAGAGGGGAGAAGCGGGCGAATAATATTTGCAGTAATTGGAAGAACCGCACGCCCCTCTTCAAAATGGAGAGGGGAGAAGCAGGCGAATAATCTTTGCAGGAATGGGAAGAACCGCACGCTCCTCTCCAAAATGGAGAGGGGCCGGGGGTGAGGAGTATCGCCTCAAAAAAAAGTTTCCCCCCTCATTTTTGTGCGCTTTTTGCCTCAATTGAAATAAAAAAATCATTTATTTTCATTTTTTCGTAAGAAAAATATAATTATTCAATTTATTTTGTATATTTGCAGCGGAATATATCCATTTTTGTCTGTCTGCAGCAGACAAATTTTTTAAAAAACAATTTATAAACATTTTTTTACTCATTAATTTAAACAAAGGATTACAATCATGAAGAAAGTAAGTATTATTTTAGCAAGTTTGCTTTGCGGCTGGATAAATTTATCGGCCCAGCAGAAAATCAATGTGCAGAACGGAACAAAAACTGCATTCTACAACGATTTGGAAACAGCCGTACATGAAGCTGTTTCGGGTGACACAATTTATTTGCCGGGGGCAATTATTGAATTACAAAACCACTTGGTTATCGACAAAAAATTGACCTTGATTGGCGCCGGATGGGATATTGATTCCATTGGCGGATTGAGACCTACCCAATTAAAAATAAAAACCGGAAGCTGGGCCAATCTCACCTTCTCGGTAGGTTCTGACGGCAGCTTCATAACCGGATTTTATGTAAATGGCATTGGCTTTGATAATAACGCCGCGCTGTCGGTTGCCAATGTGACGATTGCAAGAATTGCAGCCGCTGGGATTAGTTTGGGAGCCGGTGTAAGCAATATTTATATCCGCGAAAGTTATATCACAAGCAGCGGATTGAATGGGGCTGGAGCAACGGATTGTTGGATAAACAATAATATCATAATAGGAACCATCCATAGTTTAGTTGATTCACATTTATACAATAATGTATTCAATTACTATGTGGGGGGAACTCGTTGCGTCTTTGAAAACAATTATATCGGTGGTGGTCTTACAACATCATCAAGTAGTACATTTAACAACAATGCTTTCTCCGGAAATATTACATTTCCCACTGGCGATAACAATAACGGTTTTGACAATTTAGTGAACCAACCGCATGCAGGATCTTTTACCGGCGGCGATTGGACACCCAAAAGCCTGAAGTTGAAAAGTACCAGTCCCTTAAAAAATGCCGGAACGGACGGATCGGATATCGGTATGTACGGAGGAAACGACCCCTACAAAGAGGGCGCCGTACCGTTTAATCCGCATATTGATGAAATAGTGGTTTCGTCGATAACAGATAAAACAGGGAATTTGAAAGTAAGGATGCAGGTTTCTTCACAAAACAAATAAAAAGCAAACAGAATGAAACAACTATATCTACTGATATCTTTGTTGTTTGCTTGTGGAAACCTTTTTACACAAAACATCGTTAAATATGAGTATTGGCTGAATAATGATTATGCAGCAAAAGTGCAGACCAATATTTCGCCTACTCCCGTATTTAACGGACAAACAACCCTCTCTTTCCAACAGCTGGAAGAGGGAATTTACACACTGAGCTTCCGGTTTATGGACGCCGGCGGAAAATGGTCGTCAACCCATTCTTCCTCCTTTTACCGAATCATAAACAAGGAAATTACCGACAATGCGATAAGGGCTTACGAGTATTGGTTGGACGACGATTATGCGGGCCGGGTACAGACCTCGCTTGCCGCTGCATCAGTCGCGGACGTTGCGCTCAATATTTCGTTCAATGCGCTCAATGAGGGCATTCATCGTTTCAATATCCGGTTCAAGGACCAATACGGAAAATGGTCGTCAACCCATTCTTCTACCTTTTACCGAATTGTAGACAAGGAAATTACCGACAATGTGACGACGGCTTACGAGTATTGGTTGGACGACAATTATGCAGGCCGGGTAGAGACATCGCTTGCCGCTGCTTCGACCGTGAACGTTTCGCTTGATGTTCCGCTCAATGAGATAGGAGCGGGTATTCATCGTTTCGATATCCGGTTTAAGGATAAATACGGAAAATGGAGCAGTGTCGACAGCAAGTATTTTATCAAAAAAGCCCCATCTCCGGCAGACAACAGCCTGACGGATTACGAATACTGGATGAATGACGATTACGATGAAAGATACACCGGCGTGATTGATCGTCAGGCGACTTTTGTCTTTTTCGACAGCATTGATACACGTAAAGCAAACCGGGTTTTGAATGCGGTTCATTTCCGCTACAAGGATGAAAGAGGATTGTGGAGCGCTACGGCAAGCACTTTCTTCTACCGTCCCGTTGCCGTTTCCTTTTACCTGACTTACACGCCGAGCGTACCGGCAGGAACCACGCCGGTAATAGAAAGCGGGTATGACAACTACCGGGACATAGCTTACGAGGCATACAACATCACCCAAGACAAGGAAATAAACATCGGGTTTAAATATCCGGATATTGCCCTGAATGACTCTGTGGGTGTGGGCGACAAGATTGCCATCACCCTTACAAGTTTCAGTAAAGATTTCAAAACGGTCAGAGATACGATTATCATAGCCGAAGACAACGTGATAACGGATACCTTGAATATCGTACAAAACGGATTGATCAGGGCCAATTACAGCAACAGCGAAAACGACGCCAATGTGGGCATTGTCTATGACGCAAGCGGTGCAAGAGTAGCTCAGTTTGATTACATCGGACAGACGCTTACTACCCAAGCCTTGCCGGACGGAAACTATACTTTGGTTTCGATGGCGAACAGCCCATTCTTCAACACCATCCAGCATTTGCAGGATTTTGCATCTACCGAAATGGTGGCGAATATTGATTATACCCTGCAATCCCTTGCCGTGAAGACCGGTGTGATTACGGAAACAAGCGTTACTATTCCCAAGTTAGACGAAGACCGCTTGTACTATACAGGCAGCAATACCTCGTTTTCCGTCAATAAATCCCAAATTACCATTGGCAATTACGCAACGCTTCGCGCCGAAATTGATTTTAAAGAGCAACACCTCCCGAACATCAGCAATGTAAAATTGGTGGTGGATCTTCCGGAAAAATCTCCTTTTGTCAACAATTCGCTAATGGTCGGGACTGCGGTTTCCAACGGCTATTCGTTGAGCAACAATCGACTGACGGTTCCCTTGTCAAACTATTCCGACGTCGTTCGCTTCTGCGTCTCACCTACCGCATGGGGTTCTTTCGAACTGAATGCTTTCTTAGAATTTACCTTAGACGGCAAAACGATCAGACAACCGATAGGCTTTGTCCGGTTTGTAGCAGAAAATTTATCTATTTTCGCTCCGGAATGTACGGCGCAAACAACGATACCGGTACAGGGATTGGCCCCGGCCAAATCCTTGATAAAAGTGTATGACAATGAGGTATTGGTGGGGCAAACAACCGCGAATAGCAATGGCTTTTGGCTGACATGGTGCGCTTTGCATGAACCCGGAGAATATTCATTACATGCCATATATGCAGAGGTATTTACCACAGAAGGAACTGCTTTGAGAACGGAAACGATTGAAGTAATTTACAATGTGGATGCGATTGAAGTCTCCAGAGTAACCATGTACAATACGGCACATGCGGCCAGTTCATTGGCTTTAGAGGAATTTGTTACCGTAGCTGATTTTCTTAATCCACCCTCGAAAGCGGCTGTTTATTGGTATTGGCCCGCTTATGCTGATTTTACATTTGCCATCGAACTGACAAGAGAACACTATTTGATTTCAGAAGTTTGGTTAAAAGTATTAAAATCTTCAGGAAATTCAGTTGAGATCCCTGCTTCGTATGACGCTGTCAAAAATAAATGGATAGCGAAAGGTCACTTTCCATACGGCAATGATTTGCCTGTCAATGTGAGTGTCAAATATGCGCTGTATGTAATTGACGTCAAAAGTTGCAGTGGTAGATATAAGTTCTCTGACAATCTCAATTTCAAACCGGTACAAGACCCCTCCGGCTACGTTTACGAAGCCGTACCGTCCAACCGTTTGGAAGGTGTAACCGCCAGTGTTTATCAAAAAACATGGGTAGAAAACATCTATGGCGATCCGATTGAAACCATTACTTTGTGGGACGCCGAAGATTACGGCCAGGTAAATCCGCAACAGACCAACCAATATGGCGAGTATGCATGGGATGTACCGCAAGGCGAGTGGCAGATAAAATACGAAAAAGCCGGTTACGAAACCGTTTACAGTGCATGGTTGCCCGTGCCGCCGCCACAATTGGATATCAATGTTGCGATGGTACAAGCCATTCCGCCGCAAGTCAAAAATGCAAAAGGCTATGAAACCGGTATCGAAATTTTGTTCGATAAATTCATGCTGCCGGCTACCTTGACCACCGACTTGATTACGGTTACACGAAACGGAATTGACGTCACCGGAACAATCACGCTGCTCAATGCCGAGATAAACCCGGCCAACACCGCCGAGCAGTTTGTATCGAAAGTACGCTTTGTACCCGAAGCGCCCTTCTCAAGCGCCGAAGAAATTATCCTGACCGTGAAACGTGCAGTCCAAAGCTACGCCGGCAACGAGATGGAAAATGATTTCGTCCAGCGGATAGAGATACAAAAAGAAGTTACGTCCATTGCGGTAACGCCTGTTTTGGATGTATCGCTGCATGGTAGCGCTTACTTGGAAGTATCGGCAGAACTCGGAGAGGCAGCCGCAGGCAAGAAAGTGACGGCCCGGTCGGTTTCATCCGCCATTGCTTCGGTCGCAAACGAAGTCATATTGGACGCCGACGGCAAAGGAAAACTGCCGGTTAATGGAGAAATGCTCGGCACTACGGTCATTGTGGTTTCTTTGGAAAATACGGATTTGAAAGCAGAAGCGCTGATTCACGTAACGGCAACCGCCATCACGGAGCAAGTGGAAACGCCGGTCGCATCCCTGCCTTCCGGTTCGGTAGTTGCTGAAAATACAGCCGTGACGCTTTCGTCAAGCACTGCCGCTGCCGCTATTTTCTATACACTCGATAATACTCCGCCTTCCGCCACAAATGGCTTGGCATACAGCCAACCGATTGTTATTACGGAGAGTGTGGTTATTCGGGCGATTGCGGTAAAAGAGGGT
>JAITNQ010000025.1 GCA_031290435.1 Candidatus Symbiothrix sp.
CATGTTTTATGGTCTGTTACAATATTATTTGTATTTTCCGCTTGCTTCCTGTCTGTAATTTGATTAATTTTGGCGTCCAATAAATCCGAATATTGATGAAATTTGAAAAACTTTATTTAATCCTTATAGGAATTGCCTTTTTATTCGCATCCTGTAAAACGTTGCACCCATTCACAGAGGCAGAGAAAACAATCATTGTCTCCGGCACGGCGGAAACGCCTTTCCGTGTTTTGCAAATAACCGGTAAACAAGATTCCATTGTGCTTCGAACGCCCTGTTCGGATGTACGGAATTTTGCCAATGATTCTACTTTTCATTTATTGGTTGAACGGCTGAAAACAACCTTGCACGAAGAAAACGGTGTAGGCATAGCCGCTCCACAAGTGGGGATAAGCAAAAATTTGTTCTTATTCTTACGCTTGGATTTGCCGGGTCAGCCGGTTGTGGTGGCTATCAATCCGAAAATAGTCAATCATCCGGACACCACGGTTTGTTTTGAACGTGACGGCTGTTTATCTATTCCCGACCGCTTTGGCAATTCGGTACGTTATCCGTGGATAGAGGTGGAATATTGGAATGAGAAAGGGGAAAAAACACGGGAGCGGTTAGAAGGTTACAGTCGCCGGAATACATTTTCAGCGGTGATTTTTCAGCATGAATATGACCATACAAGGGGAATATTGTTCATAGATAAATTGTGCGAATAAACGATGTGGATTTATCTTTCGTTTATTTCCGCCTTATCGTTGGGGATTTATGAAGTCTGCAAAAAGGTTTCACTGACCAACAACGCCGTTATTCCCGTATTATTCCTTAATACTTTCTTCGGCAGTTTGATTTTCCTGCCGTTTGTCTGTATTTCGTATTTTTTTCCTGATAAATTACACGATACATTATTTTTCATTCCACCGGCTTCGTTACAAGTGCACGGTTTGATTTTTCTCAAATCGTTGATTGTATTGTCTTCCTGGATATTCAATTATTTTGCTACTAAACATTTACCATTGACTTTATCCGGACCCATAAAAGCCGGCCAACCTGTTGTGGTTTTATTGGGTGCATTGCTTATTTTCGGGGAAAGATTGAATTTGTACCAATGGATTGGCATTCTGACGGCGATTTTGTCGTTTTTCCTGATTGCCAATTCCGGAAAAAAGGAAGGAATCAATTTTGCGCACAATAAATGGATTGTTTTTTTGGTTTTGTCGGTAATCACCGGAGCGGCAAGCGGTTTGTATGATAAATACCTGATGCGGAGTTTAGACGTCATGACCGTACAGTCGTGGTTCAATTTTTATCAGTTTTTTATGATGCTTCCGATACTCTTCCTCCTTTGGTTTCCGATGCGAAAAAAGACAACGACTTTCCGGTGGAATTGGAATATTCCACTCATATCCCTTTTTCTTGCCATCGGCGATTTTTTTTATTTTCAGGCTTTGACGTATCCCGATTCGTTGATTTCCGTCGTTTCCATGATCAGGCGGAGCAATGTGATTGTTGTTTTCCTGTTTGGCGCTTTTATATACCGGGAGAAAAACCTGAAAAGTAAGGCATTTGATTTGATTTTGGTATTGATAGGGATGTTCTTCCTGTATTTGGGATCGGCGCTTATCTAAAGATATTACCAGACTTCCATGGTTTACACGATTTTTGATGGAAAAGGCTTTACCATTGGAAGAAAATACATATCTTTGTACTTCATTAATAAAGAGTACAGATATGAGTACATTAGAGTTGGAAGCGAAAAAGGCGGAGTTGGCGCGAGAAATTCTCAGCGAAACCGACAAAAACAAGACCAAAATGAAAATCGTATGCAGCGATGATTTTAAAAAGCACCGTACCACCAAAGAGCGGTTGATTGAATTTTACGGTGAAGCAAGCGTTGGAACAGCACAGGATGACAGTCAAACCGAAACAAACTGGGGAAAACCATTGGGAAAAGAAGTATGGTAAAGCAAGGAGACATCATTTGGCTGGATTTTGACCCACAAACAGGATACGAACAACGGGGGAGACGTCCGGCGGTGGTAGTAAGCAACGAGAGTTTTAACCGATTCTCAAAAATGGCTATCGTTTGTCCTACTTACCCATACGGACAAGAAGCACCCTTTCCATCTAACATTGAATCGGCAGACACAGACCAAAGGGGTGATTCTTTGCGACCAGTCAAGGACTTTAGATATTTATGCCCGTCATTTTGAATGGATAGAGCGGATTCCGGAGGAGTTGCTCGCAGAGGCAATAGATATTATAAGCGGTTTCATAGAAAAAGAATATTAAGAAAAGGTAGTATGAATTTTGAACAGTACCCGGTAGAGCAATGATTCACGAACTGTACGATATTATCTCCATTTATGTGACCGTCGGGCTGCTCCTCTTAGGCGGACTGTCCTTTTTGTTTGTTACCATACCCGATAGTCCATTGCTGCAAAGTTACCGCAAGGCGCGAATAGCGATGGCGTTCGCCTATCTGTTTTTTGTTGCCGTCAATGCTGTGGAATACTTGTTTCGCGACGCAGAGAACGACTCAATTTTGTTGACGCAGATGGTAACGCTTG
>JAITNQ010000040.1 GCA_031290435.1 Candidatus Symbiothrix sp.
TATTTTGACACAGCACATGCATTAAAAATCCCAACTGACAGAATAATCAACAGGAAAAATAATCTTGCTTTTTTTAAAATGTGTTTCAACATAATTCTTATTTTTATGAATTTTCCTTATTCAAACAGCGGGATATAGAATGGGACATCTCCATCCCCATTTGTTCCGAAAAAAACAAGATAATTGATAGGCACAACAACCGGATAACAGATAACTGTCGCTCCCCATCCCAAGCCTCTCCTGAACTCCGGCCAACCCCAGATTGTTCCGGATTTATTTTTAGTGTAAAATGAAACAGCCTCTATTTCGAGACCGACTACATCTCCTCTATGATAATCATTATTGTGATAATTCTTTGTTTTATCATATCGAATATGGGCCAATTTCATTAATTTTGATTGATAAAAATCAAAATTGACAACTTTTTGATACTTATGGTACAAATCCGTATAATAGACCAATTTGATGTCAATTTTTAATGGTGAATTTTCTTCTAAAAATTGAATTGTAGGAATTTCTAAAATAAAGGTTTTATATTTGAGAGAAAAAAAAGAATTACTGCAATCATATGTAGGATTATTTTCTTTTGTATCTATATTTCCAATTGTATATTTCAAAATCTTATATTCCATATCATTATGTTTGTCATATAAATTATTAACTTTTGAAATAGGAAAATCTATATAACCTATATTTTTGGCAAAACTCCTATCTCTTCTTGCCCTATGAAGGGTTTCAGCAAAATGATTTTTATTTGAATCTATTCTTGATGGTGTTATTTTGTAGGAAATACCATTAAATTCAATTGTGCTTTTTTCAAAATCAAAATAAATTGGTAAATCATTTAAACATTTAATTTCCATTTTATCTCCTGATAGCTCTATCATATAAAATAAAGAGTCGCTACCACAATCATTTATTGGCGATCCCAAAAAATATTGAATATAACAAGTATAGGCTCCTCCTCTCCTATTTGTTTTTTCTATCTGTGGGTTCTTTGTTTCTAAGGTAGCGTAATAGTAATTATATCTGGGTACGGAACATGCGCTAAAAAACCCGACTGACAGAATAATCAATAGAAAAAACAATCTTGCTTTTTTTAAAATGTGTTTTAACATAATTCTTATTTTTATTTGTTTACTTTTTTTCCTGAAATAAATTACATTCAATGACCGGAGTTGCAGGGGTTCTTCTTACTGTGTATTGAGCCCCGTCTTTCTTTATTGCTTTTTCTTTCACATTATTGTCCGAAGCATATACCGTAAATTTTCCAATAAAACCGGTATCTTCGTTGCCTGTGAAATTCGGATCTTCTTTGCGGTCTTCCTCAATGCCGGTATCTTCATTCTTTTGTATATGGACACAGGAAGACCATTGAATTTTCCTCATTCAAACAATGGAAATGGAACTGTTCCAGTTTCTTTCCTCATAAAAACAACCGGAATTAAATCTACAATTAGTGTAACAGGTAAGCAAATAACTGTTGCTGTCCAACCCATTCCTTTTCTGAGTTCCGGCCATCCCCAAACCTTACCTGTTTCATTTACAACACTAAAGGATATAAATAGTGGGTAATTATTTTGAAGTTCATCTTTTCGTCTATTCTTTAGCTTGATGAGTGCAGTTTGATGAATATTTAAATTCATTGTTTGTTTGTCTTGAAATTCCTTGTCGGCAGAATAAGCAATTGATAAACTAATTTTTAATGGTGTATTTTCCTCTGAAAATTTTATAGTTGGATAATTTTTATTTTCTTCATTAATCTTGTAGGCATGCAACTCATATTTTTTATCTTCAAAGGATTTATACAATGAAAGGATATCACGAATAGGAACATATCCTAATTTTAAATAGTCTAAATGATTCTTTACAAAATAATGAGGTTCAAAAAGTTTTCTCTTCGCAATATCTGATTCATAGGATTTTATTTTACAGACAGAATCATTTATTTTAATAATTGATTGTTGATAATCAATATAAACAGGTAAATCATTTTTGATCAAGAGTTCAATAATATCACTTGCTGTACGTACACTAAAAAAAACATTTCCAATTTTATTGTTTTTTTTATCAGATATAGTTAACGAATCTATATCAAAGTAGTAAATATCTTTTTTTATATTAGAGCCATCTGATTCAAGTGCCGAATAATAATAATCGTATTTTGACACAGCACATGCATTAAAAATCCCAACTGACAGAATAATCAACAGGAAAAATAATCTTGCTTTTTTTAAAATGTGTTTTAACATAATTTTCATTTGTTTACTTTTCCTTCCTGAAATAAATTACATTCAATGACCGGAGTTGCAGGCTTTTTTCTCACTGTGTATTGGACACCTTCTTTTTTTATTGCTTTTTCTTTCACATTATTATCCGAAGCATATACCGTAAATTTTCCAATAAAACCGGTATCTTCGTTGCCTATGAAATCCGGGTCTTCCTGGCGGTCTTCCTCAATGCCGGTATCTTCATTCTTTTGTATATGGACACAGGAAGACCATTGAAAAGAAGCCGGTGGTTTAGTGATAAACCGGATTTTATTTTCTTCAATATTCTCATCATTTTTATATTGAATATAGCCATCCTCGTCTTTCCATGTAGCATACATTTTCTTATCTTCAATATCGACTTTGTAAATCCAGCAAAAATTTGTTTTTGTCCCATCTCCTAAGACAGGCAGTTTTGTACTTTCCATCCCAAACATATAAATATTTTCCTCTTCATCTAAAAATAAATTGAGATTTTGAAATTCTTTTATATTCTCAAATTTTTTAATGGTTTTCAATGCTGTATTTTTTTCACTGAAACCATAAAATTCAACTAATTTATTATTTTTTCTTACTGCCACTATCCATTTATTTTTGTAATAAACAATACCAACAGCCGAAGCTCTATTTTCCAAAGGCATTTGCATCTTTTTATATTCTTTCATGCTCATTGTGTCGTAGAAACAAAGCATCGCATCATCAGACATTGTTCTACCGCCCTTATATTTTTCCAATCCAACGGCTAATACGCCATTGGCTGATTGTAAACCTCCCGGGTGTGTATAACAGGCAAGATTATCATCGTATATTTCTTCATCAAAACTGTCGCCAAATGTCATTACGTCACAACTCTCGTAGCCGCCGTCACATTCTTCACTTGGACATTCGTTAACCGTTAAGGCATAAGCCGGATTGGAGGGTTTTGTACTCCCTGCAAAATAATAACGATTTCCTTCTTTGTACATGCCTTGAATATGATAAACGGGTTCAAAATCTAAGAAGTTCCCGGTTCCCGCTTGTTCACTAACATTATGTATTTTAAAAGGAATTGCCTTTTCATTTTCCACCCGATAAAACGCCGCCACAATATGGTCTTTGATAAATATCCTTTTGCTATATACTTCCTCCACGCTCTTATCGCTGTCCATGTATGCAATTAATGTAATATTCCGATAACGCCATTCCTGAGGAACAGGGAAAAAGATTTCATGTCCGGTCAATTGGCAACGGTTTTTTTTGATTTCTTCAATTGCTTCCAATTTCACCTCTTTCTCTTCTTCTCCGTCTTTGCCCATAAATTTCACTTTCCACCGGATTGAATGGAACTTGCTTTCCACCGGTTCTCCGTACTCCATATAAATAGCCTGATACTTTAGTTGATGGCAAACCGTGGCTGCGGCTGTTGTAAAATATTCTTTTTCAACAATCAAACGCTTCAGTGGTATTGGATTTATCCTTGTCAGTACCGCCATTTGGCCGCTATGAACAATCTGAATATCCGTTCCGCTTATCAAACAGGGGATTGTGGATTTGACTATCAAGGCATATTTATTGTTGATGTGTACATCTGAATAATTTTTCCATTTCCCCAAATTGATTACCGCTTTGCAGGGCGGACTTTTCTGGGATGGATGCAGGCAGGTTCCCTGAAAATCAAGATTGGTTTTTCCGTCCCGGTCGCCTGTGGTTACCCAAGGGGCGTCCTGTAGGGAAATGGTGTTGGAGGTTACTTTAATCCCCCCGATGGGTACGGAACAATACGGACACATCACTTTTCCCCGTTCGCAAACGAATTTAAGCGACTCGTTCGGATCTTTCCATTTCCGTTCTTTTTCTTTCGATGCATTGTTGTTCGCCGATTGTGCCATAATCGTATCTTGTTTAGTTTGTTTCTTTGTTCAGCGTAATATGCCAATTTATTTTTATTTTTCCCCATTTGCAGGCAAACTGCAAACCGGCTTCCGCCGGAAGGAGATCGTTTGCCGGAACTTTTATTTCACCGGCAAATTCCGATAGATTCGCTTTACTATCGGGTAATTTTTCCCCTGTTATTGTATAGTTGCGCAATCCGTCAACAAAGCTTGTATAAACCAATTTTTCTTCAAATTTTTCTTTTTCATATTCCGAAATTTCTACCTGCCGCGTATGATTCCATTCCCTGTTATGCGTTTTCGGGATACCGGGAAAAAGCAATCCGAAATGTAAATATTGGTTCAATACCGGTATTAATGCGCTATTTTGCATAAATTCATTGTCTACTGCTTCCAAGTAGTTTTCAACACGACTTCCTTTGTAATCCTCCAATAGAGCGGCTTTCAATCCTTTCCGCGATTCTTCCATTTCCACTGCTTTTCCGACCGAAATGATTTTTCCGCTTGCTTCCACCCCAATCTGTATCCAATCGTAACGGAAAAACAACCGGCGAATAAACTCTTCACTTTTCTTCAAAGGCTCTGCAAACGATAATACAATGTCTTTTGTTTCCACTTCGTAGATATATTTTACGGCAGACGGTTTTTCAAAATACATTTTGAATTCCTTGCTGTAAAATGCGGCATTTTTGTCGTTAACTTCCAATAAATTGACTATATATACCAATTCATACCGGCTTTCTTCGACCATGCCGAAGCCGGTATCCATTGTCAATACCGCTATCAATCTAAAATGCTCCATTTCGAGGGTTTTTTCTGTACTTCTTCCGTGGGGGGAATCCGCACCAATAAAGGATACGGAATATCGTCAACCGGCATGCTGCACATGACCCATACATAACCTTTTCCGTAAAGACCCGGATGAGCGAAAAGGATAAAGCATTTGGGCGTTTCGGCTTTCCATGTTTTTCCTTTGTCTTCGCTGTAATAATACTGCGCAATATTGTAATTCGCTTTCAAGCCTCCCAATACCCCGATATAATCTCCATATATATTATAGTGAAAAGCGTTGTCCGGCAATTGAATGATTTCTCCGGTTTCAATACATAAAAGTAGATATTCTTCTTCTATATCCATGTCATAATTAGGCGCCCGGGTCATTAATTGGACATAATGAAATTTAGTTATCGGATCCGTTTGTATAAAGTCAGCGATATGAAAACCATCCGGAATAGACAAGGGAATTCTTTTTACCGCCATATCGTTAATATCCATTTCCCAAATAGCCGGTTCATCTTCCACATATCGCCCCAGGAGTTTTCCTTCGGGCGTAATCAAATCAATTGATTTATTGTCCATATCGACTTTGGTTGGCGTCCATGTTTTGCCGCCATCGGAAGTTTTGTACAAAACAGGAAGATGATATCCTATCGGTTCTTGGCGTACGGATGCAAAACCAGTGGAATCGTTGAAAAACTGTACCTTGTCGAGTAATTTGTCTTCGAACAAATATAAATCCGTCCATGTTTTGCCCGTATCCGTCGATTTGAGCAACTGAAAGTTGCTGGGTTTTCTTTCGTCATCTTCGCCAAACCGGGCGCATACCATATAAAAAGATTTGCCGTCTGCCGAGCGGGAAACCGATTCTAAAACGCCCTTGTCAAGGACTTGTTTTTCGAAAGTACGTCCGCCATCCACGCTTCTGAAAAATAAAGCGGATTGGTCTTTGCGCGTTCCGCCTTGCTGTCGTACTTTATCATCATCTGTTCCTAACAAGAAAACGATTCTTTCGTCCACCGGATAAATGTTTATTATATCCTGATCAATAACAGAACTTTCGTATTGAAAAATCTGCGTAGTAAACCAATTGTCACTTGGTTCCGTAAAACCATATTTACAAGAAAATACATCTGACATAATAATAAATGCTATTAAATAATTAAACTTCATACAAAAAATTTATTAAAATAACGCCATAATAGGACGACTTACCGGCAACCCCGGTTATTGTTACGCACTGTTTATCCATATATAATTTATTGTTAGAACCAATCTTTTATCTTCTTAATTTGTTCTTTTACTGGTTTTAATAACCTTTCCTCTGCTATTTTTTTTCCAACAATATACGCTTGCAGCCATGTATCACTTTCCAACCATTCAGCCAAATCCGGTGTGGAGGATATTAGAATCAAATCTCCCACAGGTAGATCGGCTATACCGGCTTTGATATAAGCATCCGGATGCGTTGCAAAAGCAAAGGTACGAAAACGGGCATTGTCAAGTTCTATATCGGTGTAAAACTTTTCTTTTTTACCCTTATCATTCAATCCATACCTTGAATTGAATGGTAAATTCCGTTTTGATACCCAATCCAATTCAACTACTCCTGCCTCCATATATTCCTGCAAATAATCCAATGCATATTTTACCCATAGTTGTCCTTTAGCGCTCAATTTTGGAGACAGCAGTTTCCCGAAAGCTAAACAATATTTGTAACCGTAACTTTTACTGATATTAGGCTTTATCTGCCGGTCGTTCTTTTCGTACTGTTTGACTTCCTTTTGTTTCTCCAGTAACTTTTTGTCTAATCCGAGCAAGTATTGTTTGGGATTCAGCTGTGTTTTTCCTTCTTCATCTTTTAGCC
>JAITNQ010000180.1 GCA_031290435.1 Candidatus Symbiothrix sp.
CAAATGGCTTTAACAGAAAAAAACCGCCTCCTAAAAAAGCGATTTTTTTAGGCATATTTGTGATTTTATTGAATAATTGAATGACTGAATAACTGAATAATGTTTGACTTTGATTCATATACAGTCAATTTAGTATACTATTTAGCTATGTTTGCCATGAAAATGCACTTTTTTAGGTGATATTTAAAACAAAACCTTATCTTTGCTGCCCAATTCATTTTAAAATAAATTTAGATATATGAAGAAAAATTTGTTCGTAACAGGATTTGCATTGTGTATTTTCTGTAATACATGGGCGGGTGGTTTGTTGACAAACACCAATCAGAGTACTCATTTTTTGCGCAATCCTGCGCGTGGTGCATCCATTGAAATTGATGCGGCTTATACGAATCCGGCGGGTTTGGCCTTTTTACAGGGAGAAGGCTTCTTTTTTTCCATCAATAATCAAAGTGCTTTTCAAAAGCGTACTATTACAACAACTTACGCACCGTTTGCCGGATATGGAGGCAGTGCTACAAAAGTGTATGAAGGGACTGCTTCTGCGCCGGTAATTCCGAGTATACAGGCGGCTTATAAATCCGGCAACTGGACGCTTTCGGGCGAATTTGCAGTAACCGGTGGCGGCGGTAAAGCTACATTTAACAAGGGTTTGCCGTCTTTTGAGTCTTCCATTTCACTATTGCCGTCCGGAATCACACAATTGGGCGGATCAATTGGCGGATTGATGCCGGGTGCAACGCTTACAGCCGATCAATATTCAGTAAATGCCTATATGGAAGGAAGTTCTATTATTTATGGCGCACAATTGGGCGGTACGTATGCCATCTCCCAACATTTTGCCGCTTATGCAGGATTCAGAATGAATTTTGTGAATAATAGCTATGTTGGCCATTTATTGGATATTAAGACAAATCCGACTTCGAATAAACCGGATCTGCTGGGTACGGGCGCCATGATTTCTGCTTCCGCTTACTTTTCAGCTTTGGCGCAAATGCAAGGACTTCCGGATGACTTCAAAAACCAATTATTAGCAAGAGCTGCGTCAACAGCAGATAAACAATTGGATTGTTCTCAAACCGGATGGGGCGTTACTCCTATTATCGGGATTGATTTCAATTACAATAAACTGAATATTGGGCTTAAATATGAATTGAATACCCATTTAAATGTGGAAAATAAGACCAAAATAGATGGTACCGGCTTATTTTCGGACGGTGTAAATACCCCTTCCGATATACCGGCTTTATTGACCATTGGCGCTCAATATGCTGTAATTGAACCGGTTACGATTTCGGTAGGATATCATCATTTTTTTGATGCGAATGCCAAAATGGCCAACGACAAGCAAAAAAACATCAATGGCGGAATCAATGAATATTTGGCCGGCGTTGAATGGCGAATCAATAAACTGTTTCTGATCAGTACCGGAGGTCAGATTACGAGAACCGGCGTAACAGATGCTTATCAGAGCGATTTGAGTTATTCGCTTCATTCTTCTTCTATTTGCATCGGCGGCGCGGTAGATATAACTAAAAATGTCAGAATCAATATCGGTTATCTGTATTCTTTCTACCAAGACTGGACGAGGAACAATCCCAATTATGCAGGCACAACACCGGCATTGCCTGCTACGGAAGTTTTTGGGAGAACGAATAAAACGTTTGGTGCAGGAGTCGATTTTTGGTTTTGAGAATTGTTTTCAAACCTTTCCCCCTCTCTTGTGGAGAGGAGGAAAGGTTATTTTATTTTGCAGCGGAATAAACTTCTTCGTAAGGTTGAATCAATACCCAGCCCGAACCTTCGAATTTTAGCTGAATACTTTCGCCGCTTCCACGTCCGATAAAAGTTTTCAGCGACATATCGGTTTTGATGGTGGGCGTAAGATTTCCCGACCAGGCAACGGTGGCATTCGGGTCTGCCTGAATAGATTCTCCCGGTTTTACCTGTAAGGTCAAAGGATGTCCGTGTGTGGTGATGGCAACATGGCCTGTACCGCTCAAAATTACCTGAAACAGTCCTCCGCCGACTATTCCTGCCACTGATTTCATCATTTTGATAGTTGAATTGACCGTTTGTTCGAATGCAAGTACATCATTTCCATTCACTGAAATGGTTTCGTTTTCCAAATAAAGAATTTGCACTTTTTTATCAAAATCAGCAGCATATACACGCCCGGTTCCGGTTGCTTTCATTAAAGAGGAGCCTTCTCCTGAAATCGCTTTTTTGAGCAAGTTTCCAATACCTTGACTCATAAGGCCTTCCCTTTCAAATTTAACATTACCGGTATAGGCGACCATTGAACCGGATTTCATCATGACAGTTTGATTCTGAAGATTTAACTCCAGCATTCCGGGTTTTTCCAGTTCAAAAATACCATGTTTTGAATCGTTTTGTGCTGTTTCTTGCAGAAAAGCATCTAAAGAAAATGTTTTCATCTGTAAAAAATTTGTTATTAAGTTGTTTAGTAATTAAAGATAATTTTATCTGTGGACAAAAGTAAGAAAAAAAATTGAAAAATAAAATACTTTACAATTAAACCTGAAAAAAAACGAACCGGATTAACGAAAAAAAAATTATCTTTGCATAATATTTAAAAATGGTAATATAACGGAGGAGTATGGCGAAAGAAATTGTGGAAACGCCCTTGATGAGGCAATATTTCGAGATTAAAACCAAACATCCCGATGCCGTTTTGTTGTTTCGTGTCGGCGATTTCTATGAAACTTTTTCGGAAGACGCTATTGTCGCCTCCGAAATTTTGGGCATTACGTTGACGCGGCGCGCCAATGGATCTGCCCAGTTTGTCGAATTAGCCGGTTTTCCACATCATGCGCTGGATACTTATCTGCCTAAATTGGTGCGAGCAGGGAAAAGGGTCGCTATCTGCGATCAGTTGGAAGACCCCAAACTGACCAAAAAATTAGTAAAACGGGGCATTACGGAATTGGTTACCCCCGGAATTTCCATCAGTGATAATATACTCAATCACAAGGAAAACAATTTCTTAGCTGCCGTTCACTTCAATAAGAGTATTTGTGGCATCGCTTTTTTCGATATCTCGACCGGCGAATTCCTGACGGCCGAAGGCCCTGTGGATTATGTTGATAAACTGATTCACAATTTTGCGCCGAAAGAAGTGCTTGTGGAACGGAACAAACGCAAGCAATTCCAAGAGGCATTTGGCGCCAAACTGTTGACTTTTGAAATGGATGACTGGATTTTTACCGAAGACACAGCCAATAACCGTTTGCTGAAGCAGTTTGAAACAAAGAATCTGAAAGGATTCGGCATTCAGGGGCTGAGCAATGGGATTGTTGCCGCCGGCGCTGTTTTGCATTACTTGGATTTCACACAACATACGCAGACAGCCCATATTACATCCATTTCCCGGATCGAAGAAGAACGTTATGTACGTTTAGACCGTTTCACGGTGCGCAGTCTCGAATTGCTGGAGCCGATGAACGAAGGCGGAAAATCACTCTTAGATGTGCTGGATAAGACGATTACGCCCATGGGCGCCCGGATGTTGAAACGCTGGATTGTTTTTCCGCTGAAAGAACAGAAACTGATAGAAGACCGTTTGTCGGCGGTGGAGTATTTTTTCAAGGAACCGGAACTGAAAGAAGTTTTGGAAAAACAACTCAGCTTAATTGGCGATCTGGAAAGAATCATTTCCAAAGTAGCCGTAGGAAGGGTAAATCCGAGAGAACTCGTCCAGTTGAAAGTTGCGCTGAAAGCCATTGATCCGGTCAAACAAGGCTGTCTGCACTCCGATGAACCCGGCCTTCGAAAAATAGGCGACCGCCTGAACCTCTGCGAATTGATCCGGAATAAGATTGAACGGGAAATTGTTGCCGATCCTCCGGTTTTGTTGAGCAAAGGGCATGTGATTGCTCAAGGGATAAACGAAGAATTAGACCAGTTGCGCGAAATCGCCTATTCCGGAAAAGATTACCTCCTACAGATTCAGCAGCGCGAAAGCGAACAAACCGGAATCCCTTCCTTGAAAGTGAGCTACAACAATGTGTTCGGCTATTATATTGAAGTTCGCCATACACACCGTGAAAAAGTGCCGTCGACATGGATACGCAAGCAGACTTTGGTCAGTGCGGAACGCTACATCACGGAAGAACTGAAAGTATACGAGGAAAAAATCTTGGGGGCGGAAGACAAGATTGTGGAATTGGAAACCCGCCTGTTCAATGACATGGTTCTCGAACTCACCGAATACATCGCGCCTATTCAGACCAATGCCGGTCAGATAGCCCTTATAGACTGCCTGTTGTCTTTTGCGAAAGTTGCGCAAAGGAACAAATATATCCGCCCGCAAATCAACGAGGAGAATGTGCTTGACATCAAAGGCGGACGGCATCCGGTAATTGAAACCCAGTTGCCTGCGGATGAGCCGTATATACCCAACGATGTTTTCTTGGACGACAAAAAGCAGCAAATCATTATCATTACCGGCCCGAATATGGCGGGAAAATCGGCTTTGTTGCGGCAAACCGCTTTGATTACCCTCATGGCGCAAATCGGCTCCTTTGTTCCGGTCGAATCGGCAATAATCGGAATTGTAGATAAAATTTTCACCAGGGTCGGAGCCAGCGATAATATTTCGATGGGAGAATCTACGTTCATGGTGGAAATGAATGAGGCCGCCGGTATACTGAATAATATTTCGAATAAAAGTCTGATCCTTTTCGATGAGTTGGGCAGGGGAACCTCCACTTATGACGGCATTTCCATTGCTTGGGCCATTGTCGAATATATTCACGAGTACCCGCGCGGAAAAGCGAAAACGCTTTTTGCCACCCATTATCACGAGTTGAATGAGATGGAAAAATCATTCAAGCGAATCAAAAATTACAATATTTCGGTCAAGGAAGAAAATAACAAGGTGATTTTCCTGCGTAAATTGGTGCGGGGAGGCAGTGAGCACAGTTTCGGAATTCATGTAGCGAAAATGGCCGGAATGCCTCAAAGCATTGTGAAACGGGGAGATGAAATCCTGAAACAATTAGAAACAGACAACCGCAAAAACGGAATCGCCAAACCGATGAAACAACTGTCTAAAGAACGGGAAGGCTATCAAATGAGTTTTTTCCAATTAGACGATCCGGTGCTTTCGCAAATCCGCGATGAAATAAATAGTTTGGACGTAAACAATTTAACGCCGATAGAAGCGTTAAATAAATTGAATGATATTAAACGAATTTTGAGAGGTAAATAATTCTACTTTAACAGATTTAAAATGGTTACTATAGTATTTATTAGATGTCTCACTTCGTTCGACATGACGGAGCAACTAGAGAAAAAACAAGGGGTAGGAAGCGCGGAAGCGAAGCTTCCGCGCTTCCTACCCCTTGTCACAATAAATATTTTGCCGTCATGTCGAACGAAGTGAGACATCCGCTTTTAGATCTTTTAAAGTAGAAATAATAAACTTTTTCAATATAAAAAACAATGAAAAATAGTAGCGTAAATTAATATGGCGGAATCAAGCCTCAAACAAAAAACAGCAAAAGGCCTTTTTTGGGGAGGAATCAGCAATGGCGTCCAACAGATAATCATGGTTGTGTTTGGTATTTATATGGCCAGGATTTTGATTGATTATGATTATGGTATGGTTGGTTTGTTGTCCATTTTTTCCGGAGTAGCTTCGACTATTATCAATAGCGGTTTTTCCGTAGCATTAACGAACAAACAAGACGCCGACCATAAAGACTACAATGCCGTATTTTGGTTTACTTTCTTTGTCGGACTGTTCCTGTATGTAGTTCTTTTTTTTAGCGCTCCTTTAATTGCTGGGTTTTTTAATCATCCGGAATTGATTGGATTATCTCGCTTCCTGTTTATCAGTTTTTTACTCGGAGGCATTGGAACTGTTTCTTATACGGTGATGTTCAAACAGTTAATGACAAAACAGCAGGCTATTATTGATATTATTGCTGTATTAACGGCATTGACGACAGGTATTATTCTGGCAATAAACGGCTTTACTTATTGGGCGCTTGCTACACAAACCGTAATTCTGGTTTCTTTAGGCGTTATCTTACGCTTTATAATCGCCCCTTGGAAACCGACACTGAAGATTGATTTTTCTCCCTTGAAACAAATGTTCTCATTTAGTGTCAAATTATTTATAACTAACATTATATCACAAATAAGCAGCTATATATTTTCCGTAATATTCGGTAAATTTTACAGCGTTAATCAGGTTGGTATTTATAACCAGGGACAGAAATGGATGTTGATGGGAAACCAATTTATCGGCGGAATGATTGGGTATGTAACCCAGCCGGTATTAGCGCAAATAAACGAGGATAAAAAGAGGCAAGTGGGCGTTTTACGGAAATTGATACGTTTCGGCGCTTTCATCTCTTTTCCGTTGATGCTGGGATTAGCCTTTATAGGAAAGGAATTTATCTTGATTGCGCTTGGCGAAAAATGGTTGGCCAGTGTACCTTTCCTCCAACTGTTTTGTTTATGGGGCGCTGTAGGATTCTTGTCTGTATTGTATACCAATTTGATTTTTACGAACGGGAAGTCAAATTTATATATGTATGGAACGATCATTATCAGTCTATTACAACTGATAGTAATAGCTTGCATGTATCCTTTTGGTATATTTCCTATGGTGATTGCCTATTTATTCGTGTATTTTATCGGATTGGGCATTTGGCAATTTTATATTCACAAATTGACGGGATTGCGGTTGAGAGACGTTCTGAAAGATGTTTTACCTTATTTGTTCATAACGCTCGGCTGCTTTTTTATCGCTTGGCTTTTGACAAAAAGTATCTTGAATGTATATCTTTTACTTG
>JAITNQ010000216.1 GCA_031290435.1 Candidatus Symbiothrix sp.
TTTTTATTCTTTAAAATAAATCCGTTTTACCCGTGGGGAAATTGAGGTCAGTATTTCATACGGGATGGTTTGCAATTGCGCAGCCATCGCGCCGATACTTGTTTCTTCCCCAAAAATGACTGCTGTTTCACCTTCTTCCGCATCAACGTCGCTTACATCTACCATGCAAATATCCATGCAGATATTTCCGATTATAGGACATTTTACGCCTTTTATCGTCACGGCGAAATTTCCGTTTCCCAGCCGTCTATCCAAACCATCGGCATACCCGACCGGCAGACAAGCTATGCGGGAATCCCGCGACAGTTGTCCATTCCGGTTATAGCCTACCGTTTCGCCTTGCGGCGCCTCTCTGATTTGCAGGATGCGTGTTTTCAGGGCGGCAACCGGACGCAATGCGGTTTCGCTGAGGGTGGAAATGCCATACAGTCCTATCCCCAATCGCACCATATCCATCTGTACTTCCGGGAAACGTTCGATACCGGCAGAATTGAGGATATGTTTTTTTACCGGATAAGCCAATAAGGTTTCCAAATGGGAAACTTCCCGAAGGAAACGATTGATTTGTTGTTGTGTAAAATCGTCCAAAAGCGGCGAATCGCTTCCGGCAAGATGAGAAAAAACCGATTTTACGGCAAGCCCTTGGCTACCGTTTAATTTTTCGGCTAAGAGCTGGATATCCGAATCGCTGAAACCCAGCCGGTTCATACCGGTATCTAACTTGATGTGAATGGGATAATGCAGTATTCCTCGCCTCCCTGTTTCCCGTAGGATAGCGTCTAAGATGGTCTGATTGTAGATTTCCGGTTCAAGATTGTATTCGAATAAGGTATTGAAGGCATGTACTTCGGGATTCATCACCATGATAGGCATGCTTATTCCCTCACGCCGTAGCTCCGCTCCTTCGTCGGCCAAGGCGACAGCTAAGTAATCGGCTCCCCGTTCCTGCAAAGTTTTGGCTAATTCATAAGAGCCTACGCCGTAACCGAATGCTTTGACCATGCATATCACTTTGGTTTCCGGATTTAATTTGGAACGGAAATATTTCAGGTTATGAATCACCGCATCCAAATCCACTTCCAAAACCGTTTGATGCACTTTCTCTTCCAACTGCTCCGAAATACGTTCGAAACGCGACATCCGGGAACCTTTAATCAGTATAATAGCATCCTTCAGGTTTCGCCAATTGCCCGAATCCAAAAAACTTTCGGTAGTCGGGTAAAATTCTTTTTCCATATTGAACAGGTTGGAATGTGACAGCAAATTCGGCCCGATACCGATAATCTGTTGCACCTGTTTTTGTCCGACCAATTCGGCTACTTTCCGGTAAAAAGCGGCCGGAACCATGCCTGATTGCAAAATATCGGACAAAATCAATACCCTTTTCAACCGACTGTCCATCGAACGCCGCGACATAAAATCCAAGGCGATGGACAAGGAATTAATATCTGAATTGTATGTATCGTTAATCAGAATATTGTTTTGAATTCCTTTGTTTACATCCAAACGCATGGCCACCGGTTCCAACTTTTCGAAATGCCGGAAGTCAACGGACGACCGGTGTAGCAGCATGAATGCAAGGCAATGAATGGCGTCTTCAATGGAAGCCTCATCCGTAAAAGGAATTTCTATTTTCCCCTCTTTGTGCTCTGTTCTCCATTCAATCATTGTCCGGTCGACATTTTTCTCTATCCGGCTGATAAACAGCGGAGCGTTTGCATTGATTTTCGACCATGCGTAAGTTTTATCGGACAAGCCTGCATGTTCTATGCAATATTTCACCAGAGCTTGGTCTTCATTGTAAATGATGCTATCGGCGTTTTTGAATAATTTCAGTTTCTCCAAACATTTTTCTTCCAGCGAAGAAAAATTTTCCTGGTGCGCTTCACCGATTGTTGTGAAAATCCCGATGGTCGGCAAAATGATTGATTCGATGCGTTGCATCTCTCCCGTCAGGGAAATGCCGGCCTCGAAAACGCCCAATCCGGTTTGTTCGTTCAACTGCCATACGGAAAGCGGAACGCCCGTCTGCGAATTATAGGAACGGGGCGAACGGACAATAGCTGAACTGTCATGTAAAAGCTGGTACAGCCATTCTTTCACAATGGTTTTCCCGTTGCTGCCGGTGATTCCGACAATAGGAATATGAAACCGTTTGCGATGAAAAGCCGCCAATTGCTGAAGGGCGATAAGTGTATCTGCAACACTTAAAAAATTAGCTGCGGGCATCTTATCAGCATCCGCAAAATCCTGACGGACGACAAAATTCCGTACGCCTCTCTCATACAAATCGCGAACATAACGGTGTCCATCGTTGTGATGCGTTACCAAAGCGAAAAACAAACTGACAGCCGGTTCGGATAAAGAACGGCTGTCAGTCAGTAATATGCGAATCTCCTGCTCCTGAAAGGAAACGGGTTGCACCCCAATTATTTCCGCTATTTTCCGGATAGAATAGTTCATGATTATTCTTCTGTCAGGATTGCCTTGCAATAATTCCAGTTGAAACAGTCATAGCGTTTGAATTGCGCGATGATTCTGGTTTTGAAATCGTTGTAATTTTTTTTAGGCTGAGGCGACCAACCGGTTTCCGCAACGGCTGCTCCACGTGGAAATGCCATGTATTCCACATCACTTGGGGTAATCAAGTATTCCGTCCAAATATTACCCTGTACCCCCAGAATATGTTTGGATTCTTCAGGCGTAAGGGCAGCCGGCATCGGATTGTAGCTGTAAGTCTTCCACAACGGGAGGTAGCCGCCGATAGCCAAAGGCTCCGTTTTCGGGTCAGCCTGAAAATAATCTAAATAAACGTATGTATTCGGACTCATAATCACATCGTGATGCTGTCCGGCGGCAGCGACTCCGCCTTCTTCACCCCGCCAGGACATGACGGTAGCGTTGGGTGCGAGTCCGCCTTCTAAGATTTCGTCCCAGCCGATAATTCGTTTGCCTTTCGATTCGACAAATTTTTCGATTCGCTTGATAAAATACGATTGCAATTCGTGTTCATCTTTTAATCCTTCTTTTTTTATCAAGGCTTGGCAATGGGCGCAATTTTTCCAGCGCACTTTCGGCGCTTCATCGCCTCCGATATGGATGTATTGCGAAGGGAACAGCTCGGCTACTTCCGACAAAACATCTTGCAGAAACGTGAATGTTTTTTCTTTCGGACAGAAAATATCGTTGTGCACGCCCCAAAGTCCTTCCACTTCAAACGGGCCTCCGCTACAGGAGAGTTCCGGATAAGCGGCCAAGGCTGCTATGGCATGACCCGGCATTTCAATTTCAGGAATGATGGTAATGAATTTTTTCTTTGCATACGCAATTACTTCTTTAATTTCCTCCTGGGTATAAAAGCCGCCGTAAGTGGTATTGTCCCATTGTCTTTTTCCGACTGCCGCATATCTTCCGACTAAAGTTTTGTGGCGGAATGCCCCGATTTGGGTGAGTTTCGGATATTTTTTGATTTCTATACGCCAACCTTGGTCTTCGGTCAGATGCCAATGGAAAGTGTTCATCTTGTGATAGGCCAACATATCAATGAATTTATAGACGAATTCTTTCGGCATGAAATGGCGGGAAACGTCAAGCATCAGTCCGCGATAGACAAAACGAGGCTCATCTTCAATTTCCACGCAGGGTATAGTCCATGCGATATTGCTCATATAAGTCCTTTCAATCTGATAGGGGAGCAATTGGCGCAAGGTTTGCATACCATAGAAAATGCCTTGCGGCGTTTTCCCTTCCAAGGTGATTAAATTCTTCTGTACCGATAATTTATAACCTTCTGTATTAGAAATTGACGGATTCAGTTTGCAAACAATAGCATTCGTCGCTACCGGCGAATGGACAATCTGCAATGAGAAGTTGGCTGCCCGTCGCAACAGCCTGTTCAAGACGGCGACAGCATCCTGCATTTCCGGACTGTCGTCCGTTAAGACGAATTGTGTGGCTGAATTGACCGTGAATTGTCCCGGATTGATTTTGATTTTTGCAGGCGCCGGAACCAAGTTCAGATTAGCGCTGCTTTGCGAATAAACGCCTATACCGGCAATGGTAAATAACACCAATAAAAAGATTTTTTTCATACTTTAAATTACTATCAATTATTACTGTATTTAAGATTTCTATTATTCTATTCCAAATCGATAAATCGTTTGGCTGTTGAATACGGAATCCAAATGGAGTGCGGTCGACGGAAAATTCAGCTGATGTGGAGAATCAGGAAAATGCTGGGTTTCCAAACAGAACGAAGGATTTTTGTCTCCCGTATAGAGTTGAATGCCCGGTTCTGTGGTATAAACTTCCATCGTTATTCCTGTTGTCCCGCTCACCGCTTTGGCTGCTAACGCCCCGATATATCCCGGACGGTTCAGCACATAATTTAAATCGTAAACTTTTTCGATGTCTATTGTCCGGGCTTCCGAAAAGTCGAAGCCGGTTCCTTTCACGTTAACGATTTTTCCGGTCGGCAGCAAGGCTTCATCCACTTCAGTATACGCAGATGCGTCGATAAACAGCGAATGGTCGGTAATCGCAGGAGCGCCGTCGCCCGATAAATTGAAATAGGAATGATTGGTGACATTGATTATCGTAGACGGGTTAGTGGTAGCCTGATACGTAAGATGCAAAGCGTTGTCGTCCGTCAGGGTAAATGTTATCGATAAATTCAGATTCCCCGGAAAGCCTTCCTCCCCGTCTTTGGATAAATAATCTGCCGTCAATTCCTGCGTACCGGTCTGATTGATATTGAAATATTGCGTACTGAAACCACGCGGACCGCCATGCAAGGTATTCCTTCCTTCGTTTTGACGAAGGCGGTAGGTTACCCGGTAAAGTTCGAAGGCGCCGCCTGCAATCCGGTTGGCATAGCGTCCTATCGTAGCTCCGTAATAATCATTTAGTTGCATGTAAGGCTGAATACTATCATAACCTATGACAACATTCTGTTTGCCTCCGTTTTTATCCGGAACCAAAATAGAAACAATCCTCGCCCCGATATTTGTGATACAAACTTCCATTCCATTGGCATTTTTCAATACATATAAATGGGTGGTATCGCCTTTGTCGGTAACAAACTTGAAATTTACCGGAGATAAACCGGATTCGGTGTCAGGCAATACAAGTTCTTTTTTCCCGCAAGAAACAAACAAACAGGAAAATACTAAAACTGCAAATAATACTTTTTTCATTTACATAGACTTTTTAAATGGTTTACACTATACTACAAAGTTAGCTGTTAATATTTGAATATAAAAATATTTTATGATTTTTCAGGATAATTAACCGTATGCCATTCGTCCGCATTTTCTATACCCAACTTATCCGGATGAAAAGCAGGCTCTTTGATTCCCGATTTGAACTGTTCTTCAAAATCGGAAAAAGTTTTCAGCGCTGTTTTTTGCAGGAGAATCAAGGCAATCAGGTTTAACCAAGCCATGATTCCCACGCCGATGTCGGCCATATTCCAAGCCAAGGTCATCGCATTGACAGCCGTGAAAAAAGTTACGATGAGAACGGCAATCCGAAGCAGATTAATCATATAAAAGGCCGTGCGCTTTTTTCTGAAAATGAAGTAAACATTGGTTTCCGCTTGAAAATAATAGCTCATAATGGTGGTAAAAGCGAAAAAGAAAAGAGCGATTGACACAAAAGCCGAACCAAGTCCGGGAATAGAAGTGTCTACCGCCATCTGGGTAAAAACCGGCCCGTAGCCGGTTTCGGAAAGTGGTAGTCCTCCGCCCCTGAACACTATATTTCCGGCAGCATCGTAAATATTATACATTCCCGTCGCCAGAATGATAAGCGCAGTTGCGGAACACACCAACAAAGTGTCCACATAAACCGAAAAAGCTTGTACCAAACCTTGTTTGGCCGGATGCGGCACCTCGCAGGCGGCAGCGGCATGAGGAGCAGTGCCTTGCCCGGCTTCATTCGAAAATACGCCCCGTTTTACACCCATACTGATGGCCGCTCCTACAATTCCGCTCATGGCAGGCTCTAATCCGAAAGCGCTTTTGAAAATCAGCAAAAACATGGACGGTATATGATGGTAGTTTATCGCAAGAATTACCAAGGCAACCAGGACATAGCCAACAGCCATAAAAGGCGTCACACATTCCGCTACTTTGGCCAAACGTTTCACCCCACCGAAAATAACCAAGGCTAACAGGAAAACGATAATACCCGCGGTAATCGGCTTATCCATCCGGAAAGAATTGTAAAAGGCGTCACAAATCGCATTAGACTGGACACCCGGCAACAGCAAGCCCAAAGAAATAATGGTGGTCAGGGCGAAAGCCATTGCAAAATATTTGTTTTTGAGTCCTTTCAGTATATAATAGGCAGGCCCTCCCCTGTAATGCCCGTCGATTTCCTCCTTGTATATCTGCCCTAACGAAGCTTCTACATAGGCGGTGCCTGATCCGAAAAAAGCAATGAACCACATCCAGAAAACCGCACCGGGTCCGCCTAAGGCGATGGCAGTGGCCACTCCGGCTATATTGCCCGTGCCCACCCGGCCTGAAAGCGCCAATGCGAACGACTGGAAAGAAGAAATGCCTGTTGCAGAAGATTTTCCATGAAATAACATTTGAATCATCTCCTTGAAATAGCGAACCTGCAAAAAACGGGTTCTGATGGAGAAATAAAACCCTGTCGCAATTAAAAGGACAATAACCGGAATGCCCCAGACCCAGGAACTGACGGTTGAAACAATTTCAGAGAAAGTCATCGGCAAATATATTAAAGTTTATTTATATGTATTTCTTTTTTCTGAAGTAAAAGAAAACACCGAAGGCAGATGCCAGCATCAGCAAGAGCGAGAACGGATAAGCCCACCGCATGTGCAGTTCCGGCATAAAATCGAAGTTCATACCATAGATACTGGCTATCAGCGTAGGCGGCATAAACAGCACGGATACAATGGTAAAGAGCTTGATAATCTTGTTCTGTTCAATGTTTACCAAACCGAGGAAAGTATCCTGAAGATAATCCAAGCGGTCGAAACTAAAACGGATGTGTTCCAGCAGGGAGTTGATGTCTTTGATAAGAATCGTTAACTTCCCGCGCAAATCATGCGGCACCAAGTTGCTGCGCAACATATTGGAAACCGCCCGCTGTTTATCAATGATATTTTCGCGAAACATCATGGTTTTTTCTTGTAAGTTCTTTATTTCCAACAAGGCGTCTTCGTCCGCTTCCCTGATCGTATTACTCAGGTGCGTGATTTCCTGGGTGATGTTTTCTATCATGTCGGCATCAAACTCAATCCGTGTTTCAAACAGCGAAAGGAAGATATGGTATCCGGTCGGATAATTTTCCGGATTGGCAAATATCTTTTTTACTGTTTCCGTGAAAGAACTCAAATCTTCGCTTCGCACCGATATCAGGATATTATTTTTCAGGATAAAAGATACCGGATTTTTGTCGTAAGCGGCGCCTAACAGGAAATTTGTATTGACAACCAAGGTATCCCGCGTTTCGATATAACGCGACGAAGTCTCAATCTCAATCATTTCTTCTTCTTCCTGAATGTATATTTTCAGGAAGTCTTCCAATTGAGACTCAATTTCTTCATCCACATCATTCAAATCAATCCACAATATCTGTTCTTCCCGGATTTGTTTGATAAATTCGATGCTGCGGCTTATTTTTATCGCGCCTTCTTTTTGATAAAAGAGTTTAAATTCGGACATAACTTCAGAATAAAATAATGATTGAACCCCTGTTTTTGTTAAGCTACCCTCCGAAAAAGGTCTACAAAAGTACAACATATAAGGGAAAAAGCCTACTGTTCGGGCAAAAAAATAGCAAGAAATTTCTTAAACGCTCTCGTTAGACCAAAACAAGACGACGATTATAATGTGAAGCATAATTAATAAAATCGGCGCTTTGCATTAAAAAAATATACAATTATTTGCATTTCAGAAATAATTCGTATATTTGTATCGAAATCGTAAATATTTTTAGGTCTAAATTTTATGGATATGCAACCTATTATTTCAATAAATGGCTTGGTAAAGACTTTTCCTGTTGGAAATGGATTTTTCTGCGCTTTGAATGATGTGAACCTCAAGTTGGGCACAGGAGAATTTGTCGGCTTAGTCGGACCGAGCGGTTCGGGGAAAACCACCCTGTTAAACATTATCGGTTCGCTTGATACGCCAACAGAAGGCAAAGCAGAGGTGTTGGGACATTCTATCGGCGAACTTACCGCAAAAGAATCGGCAGCCTTGCGCAACAAAGATATCGGTTTTATTTTCCAAAGCTATAATTTATTGCCTGTTTACACGGTTTATGAAAATGTGGAGTTTCCCCTGTTGTTGCAGAAAATGTCCGCAGATACCCGTCGCAAAGCCATTATGGAAGCCTTGGATTGGGTGGGATTGACCAACAAAGAGCAATCGCGCCCGTCGCAACTGTCAGGTGGAGAGTGTCAGCGTGTTGCGATAGCCCGCGCTATGGTGAAACGTCCTGCAATAGTGCTTGCCGATGAACCTTCGGCTAATCTTGATGCAAAAAATTCGCACAATATTCTGCAAACTATGCGCAAGTTAAATGAAGAACTGCAAACTACGTTCATTTTTGCTACGCACGACGAAAAAGTAATGCAATACTTGAAACGTATCGTGTACCTGCAAGACGGGGAAGTAGAAAGAGATGAGACAGTAAATCAACCCAATAGAAACGAGTAAGTATGTTACTGCTAAGAACCGCATTTAAAAACATTCTCGGAGGAGGAAAGCGTACTTGGTTGAATGTCACCGTGCTTTCGTTTACCTTTGTGATTATGGTTGCGTATAATGGTATTCTTGATGGATTCTTGGAAGAAGCCCGCCGAGAGACGCAACGATGGGAAACGGGCGCCGGACAAATCCAGCATCCGGAATACGACCGCTACGATATGTTTACACTGCAAGATGCGCACGGCGTGGCGCCACTATCTTTGCAAACCTATCTTGCTGATAAAAGCATGACGCCCATATTGATTTTGCAGGCGGCTATTTATCCGCAAGGACGGTTTCAAAACATACTATTGAAAGGTATTGACGCCGGGCAAAACATTTTAGAACTTCCCACTGCGAAACTGAGGCATACCGGAACTGAAATCCCTGTAATTATCGGACAACGCATGGCGGGCTTGGCTGATTTAAAAGAGGGAGACAGGGTAATGCTTCGTTGGCGAGACAAACAAGGCGTTTTTGATGCACAAGAAATTGTAATTGCCGCTGTTTTTAAAACCAAAACGACGACAGTTGACGCCGGACAAATGTGGATAAATATTACCGATTTGTATGCGATGACCGGAATGCAGGACGAGGCTACTTATTTGGTGAAATCGGAAAATTGTCCTGTCGTTTCGGATATAGACAATTGGTCGTACAAAGACCTTAAATATTTGCTGGCAGACATTGACCTGATGGCCAAAAGCAATCAGACAGAATCATTTATCATCTTTGCTATCTTGTTGGCAATTGCCTTGTTGGCTGTGTTCGATACACAAATGCTCTCCATTTTTCGCCGTCAAAAAGAGATAGGAACATACGTGGCATTGGGCATGACACCCAAACGAGTAAGCGGTCTTTTTACCTTGGAGGGAACGAGTTACAGTATTTTGGCGGTACTCATGGCTGCGGTGTGGGGAACGCCTTTGTTATATCTGTTTGCGCAAACCGGAATGAAAATGCCGGAAGTGTACGCGGATATGGGAATGGGCATGAGCGACGCCATTTATCCGGCTTATCATGTTTCGTCTATAATGACAAGCATTATTGTTATCGTTGTGTTGTCGGCAATCATCAGTTATTTGCCTGCGCGACGTATTGCAAAGCAAAATATAGTATTCGCATTAAAAGGAAAAATCAATTAGCCATGATAAAATTTTTGTGGAAAGGAATCATACGTGATAAAGGACGTAGTTTACTGCCTGTGATTGTGGTAAGTATCGGGGTGCTTTGTGTAGTGTTTTTAGATGGACTGATGGGTGGCGTGATGAACAATATGGTGAAGATGACCGCCAATTTTCAAACAGGACACCTGAAAGTGATGACGCGCGCCTACAACGGCAACGAAGCGCAAAAGCCCAATGACCTCGCGTTATTGGAGGTTGATGAGCTGATAAAAGACTTGCATCAAAAATATCCGAATATTGATTGGAATCCCCGGATTTCTTTTGGCGGATTGTTGGATATTCCCGACAGCAGGGGCGAAACGAAAGCACAAGGTCCCGTCGCCGGAAGCGCTTACGATTTATTGTCGGACGACAGCAAAGAGGCGGAACGATTGGGTTTGCAAAAATCACTAATTGCCGGACAGTTGATTCGACGCTCCGGTGAAATTATCATCAGCAGCGACTTTGCCGACAAATTTAATGTGCAACCCGGCGATACCCTTACCTTTTTTGGGTCAACGATGTACGGATCCATGAGTTTTATGAATTATGCCGTCGCAGGCGTCATTCGTTTTGGCGTGGGCATGTTGGACAAAGGCGCCATCATCCTTGACCTCTCCGATGCACGGCAATTGTTGGACATGGACAATGCCGCCGGAGAAATTTTAGGTTTTCTCCCCGATGAACACTACGACAGGGAGATTACCGAGAGTATCAAACAAGATTTCAACGCCGCTTATGCCGACAATAGCGATGAATTTGCGCCGGTAATGTTGCAACTTGCCGACCAAAACGGAATGCGGGACTCGCTGTCGTATATGGGTAGTGTATCATTTATTATGGTGCTTTTATTGGTGTTTGCCTTGTCCATTGTACTGTGGAATACCGGAGTTTTGGGTGGCATACGGCGGTATAACGAATTTGGTGTGCGTCTCGCAATCGGCGAAGAAAAGAAGCATATTTATCATACGCTACTCGTAGAATCACTGCTGATTGGCGGCGTTGGTTCGGTAATAGGAACGGCTTTTGGATTGGGTATTTCGTACCTCATCAGTATTTACGGCATTGACTATGGGGCGATGATGGAAAATCTTTCCATGATGATAGACCCTGTGCTTCGCGCCGAAGTTACGCTGCGAATGTTTTACATCGGTTTCATTCCGGGTGTGCTATCCATGTTGATTGGCACGGCGTTGTCGGGACAAGCCATTTATAAACGCAATACTGCCATGTTATTTAAAGAATTGGATTAAAAAAGTTATAAACAGAAACAAATGAAACAGACATGTTTAATAAACACCCAAGAGCATGAAAAACCCACTCTCCCCTCCCTTTGTGGGGAGGGGTCGGGGGAGAGGTCTTTACAAATGAGAGCAATCATTATTTCAATGTTTTGTATAGTATGTACAACAGGATTGTTTGCGCAGGATGCAAACAAGCTGTTAGCCGACATTGACAAAAATATGTCGGCAAGCAGCCGTATTGTCGAATCGACCATGGTGGTGCATGGCAAGCGAAACGACCGCACGATGAGTTCCAAAAGTTATTCGATAGGCATGTCGAAATCCTTTTCGGAATATTTGTCGCCTGCACGGGAAAAGGGCACAAAGATGCTGAAACTCAACAGGGAAATGTGGATGTATTCTCCCTCGACCGATCGCACAATTATGATTTCCGGTCACATGTTGCGGCAATCGGTCATGGGTTCCGACCTTTCGTATGAAGATATGATGGACGACCGCAAGCTCAGCGAGATTTACACACCGAAAGTCGTTGGCGAGGAAACATACGAAGGGCAAAAATGTTATTTGTTGGAATTGACCGCCAAAGTAGAAGACGCCGCTTATCATTCGCAAAAGTTGTGGGTGGACGCCGAAAAAACAATTCCGCTAAAACAAGAACTCTATGCGAAAAGCGGGCAACTGCTGAAACGCATCACTTTGAGCGATATCAAAAAAGTGCAAAACAGGTGGTATCCCATGAAAATGAATTACAAAGATATGTTGAAAGATGGTAAAGGCACCGATTTAATCATTACCCATATTGAGTTCGATAAACCTATTCCGGATTACATTTTCAGTAAAGCAAGTTTAAAACAATGAAAAGTAAAAAATACACCGACATCATTGACGCCGCACAGCGTTTGTTCTACAAATATGGTATCAAGAAGGTAAGCATTGAAGAAATATGTAGCGAGGGAAATGTCAGTAAGATGACCTTTTATAAGTTTTTCCCGAATAAAACGGAGTTGGCAAAAACGGTATTAGATAAAGTTTTCGATAATGCTATCAAACAATTTACCGACTTGATGGAATCAGACCTGCCGTTTTCCGAAAAAATGCACGGCTTATTGATGATGAAAATGAAAAGCACAAAAGACGCCAATTGGGCTTTCATCGTTGAACTTTATAAAAATTCCGACAATGAATTGCTTGCCCATGCACAGCATAAGATACAAAACACCCTGAATTTAGTCGTTGATTATTTCAAGCAAGCGCAAGACAAAGGCTGGATGCGGAAAGACCTGAGTCCCACTTTAATGTTGGTGATTTTGGACAAGATGCAAGAGATGTCTCTCGACGATCGTGTGATAGCGGCATACAGCGATATGCAGGTTGCGGCAATGGAAATAACCAAATTCTTTTTATATGGAATTTTTGATGAACGGATTTAATGATGCACAATAGGCAAAATATTGTTGTTAAAAGCATAACGTTGTGGCTGACCTTGTTCATCGTTCATTCTTCATCGTTCATCCTTGCTCAAGACACGATTCCGAACACTGAAAAGCCTTTTCAATACAGCGGACAACTATCCGGATGGGCGCAATATGCACCCGATATTCCGCTCGAAGGATGGTTGGGCGGCCGTTATATTCCGCAACTCAATTATAAAATTCCGTTTAAAAAAGAGCGATTGCTTGATTTTGAAGTCTCTGCCAATGTTTTTGGCGATATAGGTTTTTCGCCTTTCGACAGTATCGTACCCGCCGGAAAGATCAAACCTTACCGCGCGTGGGTTCGCTACTCGAACAGTCAAATGGAGTTACGCCTCGGATTGCAGAAAATCAACTTCGGCTCTGCACAAATGTTTCGCCCGCTGATGTGGTTTGACCACATTGATCCACGCGACCCCTTGCAACTGACCGATGGCGTTTGGGGATTTTTAGGACGATACTATTTTCAAAACAACGCCAACATTTGGTTGTGGGGATTGTATGGAAACAAGGGCACAAAAGGCTGGGAGATATTACCCGTCACCGGCAAACAATATCCCGAAATCGGCGGACGGATTCAACTCCCCATGCCTTCCGGAGAAACGGCGTTGTCCTACCATTTCCGAATGGCAGATGCAAGCGCTATGCAACAAATCGGCATACCCGGTTCCGACAACCAAATCGCAGAAAACCGCTTGGGTTTCGACACTCGCTTGGATGTCACGGTTGGCCTTTGGCTCGAAGCCTCGTGGACACATCTCAGCAAAGACCTTGGCGTCTACACCAACCAAGAGATGCTGACTTTAGGAACAGATTACACATTCGGCATCGGCAATGGTTTGTCAGCCACTTTCGAACAGATGACTTTTTCGTCCGACAAAAAGGCTTTTGATTTCGCCGCCACTACGTCTTTTTCAGGACTTATTTTGTCTTATCCACTTGGTATGTCCGACAATCTCAGCGCCATTACATACTACGACTGGACGGGCAAAAATCCTTATTTTTTCCTTAATTGGCAGCGGCAATTCAACCGTCTTACCTTTTATCTGATGGCGTATTGGAACCCCAAAACAAGCGTTTTACCCGGACAAAACAGCGAAAGTAATCG
>JAITNQ010000231.1 GCA_031290435.1 Candidatus Symbiothrix sp.
CTTCCCAAGAAAGGCAAATGCAATCAACAGGAATTGGAAAGAGAGCAAGCTGCCTCATTTAAGAAACTTCGCAATAAGCACAGCGCCGTAGAGTCTAATATTAATTCATTGGAAAACAAAGGTTTGTCCCGTTGTCCTGATAAAGGGAAAGCGCATTTTAAACGTTATGTTGGTTTAGCTGTTGTTTCTTATAATCTGTGCTGCATCGGGCGTAAACTCCAGAAAGATTACCGAAAAGCAGAACAGTTGGCACTGGCTAACATCCGGAAGAACGCAGCTTAGATAAATCACTTCTAATCAGACGGAAAAATAAAACAGCAAGGGATTACTATGTCTTGTTGGATAGCAAATTGGGGATTTTGAGTAAATTTTTCTGATTTTCTTCCCACCTATAGAGGTGAGCGTAATTTTTTTGTGTTACAAACAAGAATGCTGCTCAATTTTAACATTACATTTTTTTAACATTTGACGGGTGCTTTCAAAAAATAGTGGGTTTTCGGACAGACACTACATACTCTATTGCCGTCTGTGTACTACTTTTCTGTAGACCCTGAATAAACCGTCAAATCGACTGTTAATAAGCAAATTAAGACCTAATCTAAGGAGAAAGGACGATACCTTTTTTCGTGAGAATTTTTTTTTCTCTGTTCGTGTTTGATGCATTATCAAATTTGACCAGAGGCGTGAATTAATTATGAAAAGATACTGATAATAAATCATTTGACAATGAAAAATTCTAATTTTATTTTAGTAAAGTAGAATTAAATATACCATATATAAGGTATTTCATACATTGATTACTCTTTCTACTTTTGCAAATAATTTAATTCTCGCAGAAAGTTGCGTATTTTTTATCAAATATAAAAAAAACATGGATACAAAAAATATTCTTAAAAAGGAGCAATCTGGTACAGACCGGCCAGGTGGACGAGTTGTAGAGCCTTTAGTTCAAACCTACAGCAATGATCTTTCATTAGCCTCTATGTCGATCCGGCTTCTTTATACAAAGAGGACATCATTGCTAATACTCCTTTTATTTTATTGTTCAATAAATTACGCACAAGTCGTTATCCGTGGTAAAGCTTTAGATGTGCAAGGACAGCCTATACCCGGAGTAAATGTTATCGTAAAAGAAAAGATAAACGAGTCTACAATAACGGATACCGATGGCTTCTTTAGATTAAAGACAAGCTTGTCATTACCTGTCAATCTTCAATTCAGGTTATTAGGTTTCAAAACTGTCGAAGTTGATGTTTACGACGAAAAAGAACTTTTAGAAGTGATAATGTCAGAACAGTTATCTGTTCTGAATACAGTTGTAATAACGGCATTAGGCATAAAGAAGGAGCGAAACGAATTATCTTATGCAACGCAAGAAATAAAAGGAGATGATCTGAATAAGGTGCCTACACTTGATTTCACCAGCAACTTGTCCGGCAAAATTGCAGGTTTACAAATAACATCGGCTAATACATTGGGAGGTTCGACTAATGCTATACTACGCGGATTCAAATCGCTTACACAATCTAATCAGGCGTTATTTGTAGTCGACGGGGTACCTTTGGATAATAGCAATACAAGTCGAAGAGGGTACGATTTGGGTAATACCATTTCGGATATCAACTCCGAAGACATAGAATCTGTAAACGTGCTGAAAGGTGCTGCGGCATCGGCTCTTTATGGATCGAGAGCTGCCAATGGAGTTATTGTTATTAATACCAAAAAAGGGAAAAAAAAATCATCGTTAGGGGTAAGCCTGAAGTTTACAACGCAAATAGGAACTTATGACAAAAGTACCCTTCCTACCTATCAAAGAGAATACGGCCAAGGGGCCGGTAGCGCCGGATATAATACAACATATCCGAACGAAAGTGGATTTTTTTACTATCTACCCACATTCAACAGCAACGGAAACAGGGTGCAGATCGTGCAAACAGATAGGGATGAGTCAACCGGACCTGCCTATGATCCCAACAAACTTGTTTACACATGGGAGTCTTTCATTCCCGGTAATGCTAATTATGGGAAAGCAACTCCATGGATAGCAGCTGACCACAATGAAATAACCGATCTTTTTGAAACTCCGGTAACGAACATAACGAGTGCTGTAATAGACAAAAGTTCCGAAATGGGTTCATTTAAACTTGGTTACACCAACAATTACGAAAATGGCTCATTGCCCAATAGCTTTATCCGAAAAAATCAGATAAACTTCAACTCGTCTTATAACCTGACCAAGCAAATCACTGTAGGAGGATCTTTTAATTATATTAATGAAAATAGTAGAAACCGGAATGGGTACACATACGCTACCGGAGGTGTCATTATCGGCACTTTACGTCAATGGTGGGGTACAAATGTAGATGTAAAGAAACTGAAAGAAGAATATTTTCGTACCCGCCAGAATACTACATGGAACAGTACGGCAACATTTACTAATCCGGATGTAGCTCCCGGACCACTTTATCATGACAATTTTTATTGGACATTATATGAAAACTATAATACCAACGAACGCGATAGATATTATGGCAATGTATATTTCACGATTAAACCTATCGCGGAAATAGAGATAACTGGGCGTGCGGCACGGGATCATTACACTCAATTGTTCGAAACGCGGCTAAATGTTGGAAGTTCGTTTGGTAGTAGTTCCTATTCACGAACAAATCTTGGAGAATCTGAAGATAATTACGATTTATTGGTATCATACAATAAAAGTTGGACAGATGATTGGAAAACGAAGTTATTGGTCGGTGGAAATATTCGTAGAAACAGATCAATATCTCTTTATGCCATAACCAATGGAGGCCTTGTTGTTCCATGTGTGTTTGCTTTATCCAATTCGCGACTTACACCTGCTGCTCCGGTAGAAACATACGTTCAACGCGGCATCAATGGTATCTTCGGAAACTTCGCGGTTGATTATCAGAGTTGGGCAAATATAGAAGCAACGCTTCGTCGGGATGAATCGTCTACACTGCCTGAAGATAATAACTCATTCTATTATCCTGCCGTATCGGGAAGTATATTGTTTTCACGTTTTTTGCATGCGGAGAAGTGGTTGGATTACGCAAAAATACGTGCCAACTATGCCGAAGTAGGAAACGATGCACCTCCATACAGCACATTACCTACTTATGTGGCTGGAGGATCTTTGAGTTCACAGCCTATTTCTTCGGTAAATCCAACATGGCAAAATTCCAAACTGAAACCCGAGAGGAATAAGTCATACGAATTCGGCATTGAAGGAGGTGTATTAAATAACAGACTGAACGTTGACGTCACTTATTACAATTCGAGAAGTATTGACCAGATAATGCCTGTAACTCCATCTTCTGCTTCGGGATACTCGCTTTATTATGTTAATGGAGGCGCTATACACAACAAAGGCTTCGAGATAGCTTTTAATGCTTCTCCTGTCCGGACGAAAAATTTCGAATGGAATCTGGGAGTAAACTGGAGTAAGAACGACAATAAAGTAGTTTCGCTTTATGGAAATCAAACATCTTATACTATTGTTTCACTATACAGTTCCTTACAGTTGGTAGCCGAAGTAGGAGAACCATACGGTGTAATCAGAGGAACAGATTATGAATATAAAGATGGTAAGATATTGATAGATGAGAAGGGCTACCCTGTGTTATCATCCAACAAATTGTCGAACATTGGGAATATCAATCCCGACTGGATTGGAGGTGTTACAAGCAGTTTCAAATACAAAGATTTTGGGTTGAATTTTCTTATTGATATTAAAAAAGGAGGGGACGTATATTCCGCCGATATGGATTTCGGTTCTTCATCAGGACTGTTTCCGGAAACAGCGGGTCTTAATGCAGACGGTTATCCTGTGCGCAGCCCTTTGAGTGAAGGAGGAGGATATCTGTTTAAAGGTGTAAAGGCAGACGGAAGTCCGAATACAGTAAAAGTGGATGCTTCCGACTCGAACAAAGGTTTATTTCCTTTCGGCTCGAATGGTGGCAGTATGGCTGCAAGTTCATTTGTATACGATGCCAGCTATGTAAAATTAAGAGAAGTGGCACTCTCTTATCAACTGCCCAAGAAGTTTCTTAATAAGGTGAAAATAGTAGATGGGACTACCGTTTCAATAGTGGGACGAAATCTGTGGATAATACATAATAACTTGCCGTATGCCGATCCGGAACAAGGTCAGGCGTCAGGCAATGCTTCTATCGGTTATCAAACGGGGGCCTATCCGTCAGTTCGTACATTTGCATTCAACATCAATTTAAAATTCTGATTATGAAAAAGATATTTTATTATATAGTATTTGTCATTACAAGTTTAGGTTATAATAGCTGTTCGGATTTGTCGGATTTGAACAAAGATCCTAAATCGTATGTAACAGTTAAACCCGAAGCATTGTTTCTGTCAGGACAAAAATCATTGGCTGATACATACAGTTCTACCAGTGCATCCGTAGCACCTTTCAGAGTTTTGTCCCAGATATGGGCGAATAATGTCTATACAGACGAATCGCGTTACCTTCTTTCGGTAAAAGATTCGCCCGGCGGATGGTGGAAAAGTATATATACCACATCATTGGTTAATCTAAAACATTCAAAAGAGGTATATACAACAAGTTTTATCAATGCAAATGTATTGAAAAATAATCTGGCAATTATTGATATTATAGAAATTTACGATTATTACCTGTTAGTAAATACATATGGCGATATTCCGTATACGGAAGCGCTGAAAGAAAATAATCCTTTTCCTAAATATGACGATGCAAAAACCATTATACTTGATTTGCTGAACAGATTGGATACGGATATTGCTAATCTAGATCCGGCTTATGCATCCTTGGGGAATGCCGATCAAATTTACAACGGCAATGTAACCAGATGGAAGCGTTTTGCTGCAACACTGAAACTTAAAACAGCGCTGTTATTAATAGACGTAGAGCCCGAACTGGCAAAAAATAAAGCATTGGAAGCCGTATCGTCAGGCGTTTTTGAGTCGAGTGACGATGATGCCTTATTCAAATACGATGGAGCATCTGTAACGAACTCTAACCCGGTGTGGCAAACCATTGTTCAGGCAGCATCAACCGGCTATTCACCAACACAGTTTTATATAAGTACATTGAAATCATACAACGATCCTCGATTGGGGCTACAGTTTGTTAAAGATATAGCAAATGATTATTCAGGCGGAATACCCGGACAAGGTAATAATTTCGCCGAACTATCACCTTTGTCGGCAACATGGCTAAAAAATACACGTCCTGTAAATTTACTGGACTATGCTGAAGCTGAGTTTTTATTAGCGGAAGCTATTGAGCGAGGTATTGCTGTAGGAGGAACAGCCGAAGGGCATTACAAAAATGCTATAAAAGCATCTATCCTCTCGTGGGGTGGAAACGAATCTGATGCTGATACCTACTTGTCAGAACCTGCTATTCAGTATAGTTCGGCAAACTGGAAAGAAAAGATCGGTTATCAGAAATGGATTGCTTTTGCCGATCGTAACTGGGATACATGGACTGAAATACGTCGTTTGGGCTATCCGAATATAGATATGGTAAACCCTCCGGTGGCTGCCAATGGAAAGTTGCCGCAACGATTTTATTATCCTCCGGTTGAACAGACATCCAACCCTGCAAACTGGTCAGATGCGGTAAGTAAAATTCCGGGTGGACAGGATGTGGTGTCGGCTAAACTTTTTTGGAAATTATAACTATATAAAAAACTTGATAATATGAAACAGAATAGATTATATAAAATAGCAGTTGCCTTTTTAGCAACAGGTATTAGTTTTTACAGCACATTGGTTGTAGCACAGACGGAAGGTGGAGAAACAGAAAATGCATTGGAATTGTCATATCCTGTTATTGAAATACCTAATATTACGCAAGGAGGAGAGCCTTATTTCTCCCCCGACAGTAAATCGCTAATATATAGCGGACTGGAATCTGATGAATCAGTACATCATACCTATACTATTAAAATAGATGGAACCGATCGTAAACGGATAAACAATAAAGGATCGGATGCTTGTACTTTTTATCATCCTAATGGGAAAAATCTTATCTGGACGTCCACTCGCGACAATCTGCATCTGCCTGAAGGAAACTGGAACTATATAGCTCAATATCCGGTTGGAGCAGAATTATATCTGTCAGATTTAAATGGAGATCATATCAAACGATTGACATTTAATGAATATTATGATGCAGAAGTCGGCTATTCTCCTGATGGGTCTAAGATTTTGTTTGCTCGTTCGATTGATGCTGAAATGGATCTTTGGTTGATGGACCCTGACGGAAAAAATGAAAGGCGAATATTACACACTCCGGATCTTCAAGAAGGTGGATCTCAATTCATGCCCGACAGCAAAACAATTTTGTTTCGTGCATGGAAAAAATCGGACGAAGATAAACCGGTTAAAGATATGCATTTGTATACAATAAACGATGACGGTACCAATTTGCAACAAATTACTACGCAAGAAGGAAGTCACTGGGCGCCATTTCCGGCGCCTGATGGCATACACGCTGTGTATGCAAAAAAAGTGCCCATAGGAGAGGACTACGCCAATTATGAATTGTATCTGATTAATTTACAGACTAAAGAAGAAATAAGACTGACCGATTATCGTGGTTTCGACGGCTTCCCGAGTATTTCACCTGATGGTAAATATGTTGCATTTACATCAAACAGACCTAAGAAAGGGTCGACAGAAGAAAAAGGAAAGAACCGATTATTTCTATTAGATATATCGTCTTTAAATGTGGGACCCGTAAAATAACAAGTTTATTAATAAATAATTACTGACAAAATGGATTTAAAAATATTGACTGACAAGAGTTTGTTTATCGGAATATCATTCTCTGTTTTCGTATCATGCAGTGGAAAGAGTACCCAACAAGCCGCATCTACTACCGATCTATTTACCGATTCTATTTCTGCAAATAGTTTGGTAACGGCTGTACCGAATATAACAGCTGGAGCCGAAGCGTACTTTTCTCCCGATAGTAAATCGCTAGTATACAACGGAAAAGAAGGTGCTGATTCGACTTATTATGTGTATACAATCAACATTGATGGAACTAATCAAAAGAAAATAAACAGCATTGGAGAAGATGCTTGTTCGTTCTTTCACCCCAACGGTGCAGATATAGTTTGGACATCCACACGTGATAATCTTGATCTACCACGAGGAAACTGGAGCAATGTGGAAGATTATCCACAAGGGGCGGAACTTTATCTTTCCGATTTGGATGGCGGAAATATTCGCCGCTTAACCCATAATAAACATTATGATGCAGAAGTCGGATTCTCGCCTGATGGGAAAAAACTTCTTTTTGCCCGGCAGATAGATGGCGTTATAGACTTGTGGTTAGCTGATGCGGATGGTTCCAATCAACATCAGATAACAAATACGCCCGATTTGCAAGAAGGTGGAGCGCAGTTCCTACCCGATAGTAAAACAATTTTGTTTCGTGCATGGAAAAAATCGGACGAGGAAAAAGACCGTAAAGATATGCATCTGTACACAATAAACGACGATGGTTCCGGTCTGCATCAGATAACCCAAGGTAGTGGTACACACTGGGCTCCATTTCCGGCGCCGGACGGGGTACATGCCGTGTATGTGAAAGTGCTGGAACCGCGCAATTATGAAGTATTTCTAATAAATATAGAAACAGGAGAAGATAAGCGTTTGACTTACCATCCCGGTTTCGATGGATTTCCCAGTGTTTCGCCTGATGGCAAATATGTTGTTTTTTCGTCGGGACGCGACAACAAGCAGCGCCGCAACCTAAAACCATATTTGTTGGATGTGTCTTCATTGAACATAAGTACTAAAAGATAAATAAGATAACAAAATATGATAAAGTCTTTTTTGATTTCGACAGGCATACTGTTCTTGCCCTCGTTGCATGCACAGGTAACAACAACTAAAGGTTTGCAAACCATAACAAAGGATGCTATAGAAGCTCATGTCGCGTTTCTGGCTTCCGATGTATTAGAAGGACGCGAAGCGGGGAAACGAGGTAACCTGATTGCTGCAGAATACCTGAAATCAGAACTAAAAGAAACAGGAATAAAGCCTCTGTATAACGACTATTTTCAGCGTACGGAGGCATATAGCCGGGAGAAGCAAAAGAAGACTTCTTTTCAGGTAAATATTGATTCCGTACGCAAGTATAAAGCAGATGGCGTTTATCGTAAATTACGTTTGCAAAATGTACTCGGTTTTATAGAAGGGCAGAAAAAGGATGAGTATATCGTGATAGGTGCGCATTACGATCATTTAGGAATTGACGAACTTTTGTTTGGAGATCAGATATATAATGGAGCTGACGACAATGCGTCAAGTGTAGCTGTTGTGTTACAGGTAGCAAAAGCTTATGCAGAAAGTGGTGAAATACCTTTACGTTCCATTATTTTTGCATTCTGGGACGGGGAAGAATCAGGCTATTTAGGATCGGAATATTTCGTTTCGACATTTCATGATCTTCAAGCTATCAAGGGATATATTAATCTTGATATGGTCGGACGTGACGGAACTTTCCCCTCTTTTGGGAAGAAACAGAGCGAAAATGCACAAAATGAGCAAACGGATAACAGTAAAAAAGTTTTCTTTTTGTATAGCGAGCAGTTAGCTGCAAATAACGACCTGCTTAACGAAGACATTAAGACTCACCAATTGGATCTCATTCCAGGTTCACGGGTTTTATCCGCAAAAGCAAAGGGAAGCGATAATACCTCGTTTGCCGATCAAGGGATTCCGGTGTTATGGTTCTTTACAGGGATACATTCCGACTATCATCAACCAAGTGATGAAGCAGATAAAATCAATTATGAAAAAATGGTGAATATTGCTACAGTAACATACCTCACACTTCACAATTTAGCGAATAAGAACTAATGGGAGGTATTCCTATTCATTCTTTTATCTCAAATAAATATTTGCGACACGACTCCTCATTCTTGAATCACTCAAGAAACGCCATGAATTTTTTTGGATATTGCTCTTCTTTCATGCCGCAAAATCATAAAGTGCAATGTGGTTTTCACAAAGTTATCTCTCTTCTGTCGGGCACAAGCACGTATCATACCCCAATGCATAAGTATACCATTGAAACAGTATGCCATCCTTTTCTTTACAGGGAGTAGTTCTTTATCCATATATTCCTATGTTCAAACATGTAATACCCGTTTTTAATTAATTCTTCATCATTGGAAAGGTGCTCATCATAAAGTTTAATCAGATTGAATCGTGCATTGTGAAAATCAGGATCAATAACCAAAGCGTTCCTAAAAGGTAATAAAACTATTAATAAATACCATATCCTTCTATTTGTTTTCAAAATTTTTTATATCTTTGCACAGTTTAATATAAAAAAGACAATACATTTATGAGAATTATATTTTTGGGGTTTTTTGCGTTACTGTGCGCTAATCTATTTGCCAATGAACTTGATACTTTAAAAAACAGTCCGGTACTATTAGACGAAGTGGTTATCCGTTCATTTAAATATGACGCTGGTCTTCGCACACTTCCGGTATCGGCTTCTGCTATTGACCGACTTACAATCGAAAATCAGCATATCACGGGCGTAAAAGATATTGGGCTTTTCGTTCCCAACCTGTTTATGCCGGACTATGGCTCTAAACTGACATCGCCGGTTTATATCCGGGGAATTGGCTCTAAAATCAACTCACCGTCCGTCGGTTTATATGTTGATGGCATTCCGTATTTCGAAAAATCCGCTTTCGACTTCGACCTGAACGAGATAGATTATATAGAAGTGCTCAGAGGGCCGCAAGGAACCTTATTCGGCCGCAATACCATGGGAGGACTTATCAATATCTATACCAAATCACCCTTGATTTATCAGGAAACTTTGCTTTCCGCTTCTCTCGGAAATTATGCGAACAGAAATGCTACCGTTGCGCATTATGGTAAATTAAATGCCGTTTCCGGTTATGCCGTTGCGGGTAATTACAACCATTCGGGGGGATATTTTACAAACCGGTACTCCGGAAGAACAGCCGACGAGTCCGACTCCGGCAGCGGTCGGGTACGCTTGGACTGGCGCCTGAAAGACAACCTTATCTTGAAACTAATGAGTACGTTGGATTATTCAGATCAGGGAGGTTATCCGTATGCCCTTGTCGACCCTGTCACCAAACAAACGGGAGATGTCGATTACGACGATTTCAGTTCCTATAAACGCACGATTTCTTCTACAGGCGCCACATTGACTTATGTGACCAATCATTTTAGCCTGAACAGCCAGACGGCATTTCAATATCTTTCCGATGAACAAGGAATAGACCAGGATTTTTCGCCCTCCCCCGTTTATTTTGCTATCCAGAATCAAACGCAATCGACTGTTTCACAGGAAATAAATATAAAATCGACCGGTAAGGGCAGGTATAAATGGCTGTTCGGAGCCTTCGCTTTCCATCAAGCCATTGACAATGAAGTTATTCTGAACTATAAAACGCAGAATTATTCAACACAAAAGCTATATGATATTCCTACTTCCGGTATATCTTTTTATCATCAGTCGACACTGAATGACCTGTTTATAGAGCGGCTCTCCCTTTTATTGGGAATAAGATATGATTACGAAAAATCTTCCAATGATTATTTGGCCTATAAGAACACGGCCACACAACACGATCAGACCGATGAATTTTTCAGCAAACTGAAATTCGGCCAACTAACGCCTAAAATAGCTTTGCAGTATACATTTCCTGACTTGCATACACTGTATGCTTCCGTATCCAAAGGGTATAAGACCGGCGGATTCAACTCCTCCTTCGAACAAGACGAAGACCGTTCTTTCGACCCGGAATACAGTTGGAACTACGAAGTAGGCACTAAACTGCAATTCTTCGAAAACCGGTTGAGAGCCGAAATCTGTCTGTTCTATATCGACTGGAAAAACCAGCAAATCTATCAACCGCTTCCCAGCGGAAGAGGACAAATGTTGAAGAATGCCGGACGCTCGGAAAGCAAAGGCGCAGAAGTCAGTCTGCAAGCCGGTATTTTCAATGGCTTTACACTGTTTGCCAACTGGGGGTATACCCGTGCGGTATTCATAGAACACAAAAACGACACGCTTGATTACTCCGGTAAATTTCTGCCTTTGGTACCTTCCCATACACTTGTTGCCGGAGGTGATTATCAAATCCCGTTAACCGGAAAGACCATCGACCGCTTGTCTGTAAACCTCAATTATACCGGCGCCGGACGCATCCACTGGAACGAAGACAATGCCGTTTCGCAAGACTATTACGGACAATTGAACGGAAAAGTCTCCCTCACAAAGGGAATCGCTACACTTTCGGTTTGGGGGAGAAACCTGACCGATACAAATTTCACCACCTATTATTTTAAAACAGGCGGTAAAGAATATGCACAAAAAGGGAAACCTTTTACTATCGGAGCAAGTATTAGTTTTTGTTTAAAATAATTGCTATTAAATGAGTTGACATACAAAATTCGTGCGAATAATTGAAATAGATCAAAGTTCCGGCTTCTGCTTTGGCGTGGTAAATGCCATAACGCTTGCTGAAAAAGAATTGGCAACCGGGGAAGAACTCTACTGTTTGGGTGATATCGTTCATAACAGTCAGGAAGTAGCTCGTTTGCAAAAAAAAGGCCTGCACACAATCAGTCATGCACAATTAAAAGAGATGCATCATAAAAAAGTGCTGCTGCGTGCACACGGAGAGCCGCCATCCACTTATAAAATGGCTACCGAAAACAATATCCGAATCATTGACGCGACTTGCCCTGTTGTGTTGCAATTGCAAAAGAAGATACTGAAGTATTTCAAAAATACGGAGGAAGGTGTTTCCCAAATTGTAATTTTTGGAAAACTCGGCCATGCGGAAGTCAACGGTTTGGTTGGACAAACCGGTGGTAAAGCGCTTGTAATTGAGAAAAAATCCGATTTGGTATCCTTGGATTTCAACAAAGATACTTATTTATTTTCCCAGACTACCATGTCGGTTGATGACTTCAGAGCAATGGTAGAAGAAATTCAACGCAGGATAAATCCGGAAGTCAGGTTCGAATATTTTGATACGATCTGTCGACAAGTAGCAAATCGGATTCCAAATATTCGGGAATTCGCTTCCCGTCACGACTTAATCCTTTTTGTGGCTGGGGAAAAAAGTTCTAACGGAAAAGTGCTGTTTGGCGAATGTAAAAAAGCCAACCGGAATGCCCGCCTTATTTCCGGCCCTGACGACATTGATACCTGCTGGCTGGAAAATGTAGCATCCGTCGGAATCTGCGGCGCCACTTCCACCCCCAAATGGCTGATGGAAGAGGTTGCAAAAATAATAGCAGGATTTGGAGAAGCGCTTTAGATGACTTCAATCTCTGTTTTCTTGATCCATCCGACATTACCGTCAGCCGTTTCAATCTTACTCCAGTCGCCTAAACTGCTTTCAACTTGTACTTTAGTCCCTTCATGCAGAATAAACAAATCCGTACCGCTATTGTCCGGCGAATTTTTTATAGTGGTAGTCTGGACGTAAATAATCGCAGTATTTCGTTGTGTCAGTTCTTTCTTTTGGCTATGTGCGAAAATATTTCCGACAATGACAAATACCAATAAACAGATACCGGCATAGAATCCCAATTTTTTAATTCCAATTCTACGGGAAAAGAAAAAGAGAAATAAGCCTGCAATCATCAAAATGAAAGAAACAATACTGAAATAACTCCAATTGTCCGTACTCATCAGGTTCTGCAAGTCCTGAAACCATTCCGTGAGAAAAAATTCCCCTACCGGCTCTATTTTATCAACGGTTTTCAAGCGTGCTATCTCCAAATTAAAACGAGTGTCCCGATCAGCAGGATTAAGTAAATGCGCTCGTTCGTAATTCAGAATACTTGGGCCGATTTTATTTAGCTTATAGTAACAGTTACCGATATTATAATAGACGGCGGCAGAAGCGCCTTTGTCTTTCAGGGCTTGCTCATACAGGTCAAGCGCTCCTGTGAAATCGTTTTTCGCGTAGGCTTCATTTGCTTGTTGCAAAATATCCTGTGCCGAAAGGTTAATCGTTGTGAATAGAATCGCTATCAAAATGAAAAACTGTTTCATCATCATCTTCCTCCTTATTTTTTAATTGTACTTTCCATTTTATCAATTGCCCGGACAGTCGAATTATATAATTCATCCATTGTTCCGTTTCCTTGCGCAGGCGCAAACCGTGCAAATTCCGCCGTATCAAGAATATTTCTGAAATCACCGATCAGCGTCTCTTCGGCGCCGTAACGGGTCAGATCATCTTCTACATTATCTTTGGTCAGCGCTGAAACGGGAATGTTCAGTTTATCGCTCAGATAGCCCCATACCGCTTTCAGTATTTCATCATAGAAAGCCTCTTTTTTATTTTCATGCAAATATTTGGCCGCTGTTTTCAAGCGTTTGGCCGCTACTTTATTCGCTTTTTTTGTTCTGACTAACGCAATATTGGCATTTTCGGCCGCTTGTTTACGGTAAACAATAAACAAAATGATGAACAGCAGCGCCGGGATAATATAGAACAGCGCATAATTGAATGTTCCAAAGAAGAAAGTTCCTTTGTGAAAATAGTAGTTTTCCGTCTGGATATAACGAATATCTTTCCCTAAGAAACGCACATCCTGTTTATTGCTGGAATTGATAATAGGCGCCGTAGCGCTGCTCCCTGCCTCACCTTGCGTTACACGAAGACTGTATTCGTCGGTTCTTAAAGTTTTGTATGTCCCTGTTTTTAAGTCAAAGAAAGAAAATTCGGCCGGAGGGATGGTAAAATCGCCTGCATACCGGGGAATTGCATTGTATTCAATAGTTTTAGTTCCGCTAACACCTGAAGCGCTTACTTTAGGCGTCGTATTTACAACCGGATCAAATACATCAAAATCATTGGGAAATACGATTTCAGGGTGTTTGACCAATTTGATATTCCCGTTTCCGGAAATGGTCATTTTAACGGTAAGTGCGTCATTCGACTTTAAATTAGTTGTACTAATGGAAGAAGTCATCTTATAATCCCCCACAGCGCCGGTAAACGAGGCTGGTTTGCCGGAAGGAAGCGGCTTTACATCAATAGTGAAAGGTGAAGAAGTCAGGGTCTTTTTGACATTCGTATAAGTATCAAACATATCAAAAATACTTCTCACCCTTTGTTGAGAGCGGACTTGTATAATTGCATCAAATTTCCCGGCGCCGATGGTAATTTTTCCGGAACGTTGCGGATACAGAATCGTTTGTTTCAAAACCAATGTCTTGTAATTACGTCCGTTATAATTTTCCATACTCAATTGTGCATTTTTAGGCAATTCTATTTCTTGGGAAATAAAACCTTCAAATTCGGGGAATTTTGCACTTTCAAAATTAGAAATATTTACCAAAGTAAAAAGTTTGAAAGTAACCAAGAAACCTTCATTTTCATAAACAGCATTTTTGGCTATTTGCATTCTCACAAAAATTTCTTCGTTCCCCACAGAAGAAGAACCGGAAGGATTAGCCGTTTGACCGGAATTTCCTTGGTTAGTCGAAGCAGGGGGCGTCTGATCCGCAGGCAATACTTTGATCGTCAAGGATTCCGATTTATATTCGCTATTACCCACTTTAATCGTTCCCGGCGGAATCGTAAAGGCGCCTTCATTTTTTGCCAATAATACAAAAATGTGTGATTCCGTATATTGAGATGATGCCACGCCGTTGTCATATGAGGCGGAAGTAGCCTGTTGCATGGTATTAAATAAAACTTCAAAATCCTTTGTGTCGGGGAATTTAAAGTCTTTACCCATTTCTCCACCGGTAGTCAGTGTGTAAGTCAAACGAAATTGTTGATTGACCGCCACTACTTTTTCCGAAGTTGCCTTGAAAGTGATATTCTTCTGAGACCAAACCTGTATACTTCCCAGAAAGAGTACTGTAAATAAGAATATGAACTTTCTCATCTTATTTTTATTATTATTGTTACCAATTTTTCCCTGATTTTTGTTGTCGTATTTGTTTCTTTTGTTGCTCTTTGACTTTTTCCTGCGTTTCGCGTTCGTTTTGCATCATAGCATCTAATATTTGCTCGGCGTTCTGTTGCTGCATCTGATCTGGATTTTGCTGTTGTTGCTGATCCTGTTTTTGCCGGTCTTGCTGTTGATCCTGCTTTTTTTGATCCTCTTGTTGCTTGTCCTGCTTATTCTGATCTTGTTTATTCTGATCTTGCTGTTGTTGTTGATTTTCCAGTAATTTCTGCGCCAGCGCCAGATTATAACGTGTTTCGTCGTCATGCGGATTCTTCCGAAGCGATTGTTTGTAGGCTTCTATGCTTTTGGCATAATCCTCATTTTGCATAAAAACATTGCCTGCATTATGCCATGTTTTTGCTAATTTCTCTTTGTCGGTTTCATTGGCGGAAGCAGCCTCGTATTGCGCCAAAGCTTCAGGCAACTTTTTTTGTTTGTATAATGAATTGCCTAAATTATAAGCGGCATCTACCGATCGGGCATTGGCTTCCAAAGCCTTCCGATAATCAATTTCCGCTTCTGAATATTTTTCCTGTTTATAATTTTTATTTCCTTTTTGCAATTCGGATCTTACTTCTCTTTGAGAAAAAATAATTGTTGAAGAAGCAAAAAGAAAAGTCAACGTTAAAAAGCAATATCTAATCATTGTATATATCATTATTAATTTACAAACAATTTAATTTTACTCAGCACCCGGTTTCTACGGTCTAAGATAAAAAATTCCACCACCAAAAGGAACAACAATATCCATGCCGGAATCCGGTATTTTTCATCGTAAGCGGAATATATGCTGCTTTCCACTTCCGATTTACTAAGTTTATCCAACTCCTTTTGCAGCGCTTTCAGCGCATTATTGGTGTTATCGGTTCTCGCGTACATCCCGTTTCCGGCTGTCGCAATATCCCGGCACATTTGTTCATTCAACTTGGTGATAATCATATTACCCTCGTTGTCTCGTTGAAAATCGTTACTGCTTCCGGAAAGCGGAATAGGGCCTCCCTGTTCGGATCCGACTCCCAGTACATGCACCGTGATTTTCTTGTCGATAGCCGCTTTTGCCGCACCTAAAGCATCGTCTTCATGATTTTCGCCATCGGTTATCAGGATAATTGTTTTTTCCGTTTGTTCGTTGGGTGTAAAAGAGCGAATGGCTAAGTTGATGGCAGCGCCAATAGCCGTTCCTTGTGTCGACACTATTGACGGATTGATAGATGACAAAAACATTTTTGCCGAAACATAATCCGAAGTAATCGGTAATTGTATAAAGGCGTCTCCTGCAAAGACAATCAGTCCAACTTTATCATTGTCTAAATTGTCGATAAGTTTGGATAAAATTTGCTTGGATTTATCCAGACGGTTAGGAGAAATATCCGTTGAAAGCATGGAGTTGGAAACGTCCAAACAAACCATTACTTCAATACCTTGTTTTTTAACGGTTTCTAACTTAGCGCCAAACTGAGGTCCTGCAATAACCAGCACAAATAAAGCTGTACAAACGAATAATAGCCAAAACTTCAGGTATTGTTTCTTTAGCGCCACATCAGGCATCAGTCCCCGAATAATCGCCATATCGCCAAACCGCTTCAGGTTCCTTTTTTTTACATACATGGAATATAGAAAAAGCAGGAGCAAAGCCGGTAATATTAACAGCAGATACAAATAATCCGGATGTTCAAATCTAAACATAATAATTTTAGGGTATATTTTTTATGATTGTATATCTTAATAAAAGTTCCAGCAGGAAGCAAAACAGGCCTATCATAGCGAAAAAAACATATTTTTCCTGTTTTTTACTGTATTCCTGTATGCTCATTTTTGTTTTTTCCATCTGGTCGATTTCCTGATAGATTTCTTTCAGCGCCTTGGTATTGGTAGCCCTGAAATACAAGCCGCCGGTGATTTGTGCAATTTGCGTCAATGTTTGTTCATCAATTTCGACCTTCATCATCTGGGTTTGCACGCCGAAAGCTGTTTGCATGGGATATGGCGCTTCACCGATAGTACCTACGGCTATTGTGTATACCCTAATGCCAAATGTTTTAGCGATTTCTGCGGCTGTTACCGGTGCAATTTCTCCACGATTGTTGGAACCATCCGTCAACAGGATAATTACTTTTGATTTGGCTTTACTGTCTTTCAGCCGACTGGCGGCAGTTGCCAAACCATGCCCGATAGCTGTTCCATCTTCAATCATCCCACAATGCACGTCTTTCATGAGATTCAGCAAAACCGCATGGTCGGTAGTCAGCGGACATTGGGTAAAACTTTCACCGGCAAAGACGACCAATCCGATATTGTCATAGAGCCTGCCGTTGATAAAGGATGCCGCCACATCTTTGGCCGCTTCAATCCGGTTGGGATTTAAATCCATGGCCAGCATAGAAGTCGAAATATCCAGACTCATCATGATGTCTATCCCTTCTGTAGTAGAAGTACTGATGCTATTTGTCATCTGAGGACGAGCCAAGGCCGCTACCAAAAACGAAAAAGCCAAGATTCTCAAAACAAACGGGAGGTGACGCAAGTAAACTTTATAGGTATTAGGCGCTTTTTTAAATCCATCGGAGGATGACAAACGGATACTGGCTTGCGATTTACGCAATTTCCAAATATACCATCCTATCATCGGGATCAGTAAAAGCAACAATAAAAAATAAATCGGATTCTCAAAAACCATTTTTTATAAATTATGAATTATTCTTTATTTTCTCCATCTTTCTTTTCCAATTCAACCGAAACTTCTTCTTGTTTGGTCATATTGACAAAGAGATAAGCATTCATTAAACTCAACTCATTTTCATCCGGTAAGGGATTATATTTGGCGAATTTTACAAAATCAGCCAAAATAAGTATTTGCTTCAGGTTATCATACGAATTATCCGCATCGCTGTATCCCCTGATTTTATCCAAAATTTCACCGGAAGTCATTTCCATCGCTCCTATTTCGAAACGCTCTTCAATGTATCTGCGCAAAGCATCTGTTATATCGGAATGGTATTCCTTGATTTTCCCCTGTTGCCATAGTTTTTGCGCCTTGATGGCGTCTAATACTTGAATAGCCCTTATATGAGGCAGCAACGGTTCTTCCTTTTTGAAAGGCAATAAAGATTTTTTATGATAGATCCGATACACAATGAAAACAATAGCTGCAATCAGTAAAATACCGAGTAAGATGTACAATAGCGGGAGCACAAATAGCAGAAAATCCAGCAGCACAAACTTTGGTTTGACTACATCCTTGATATCATAAAACTGTTTGGATTCGGTATCTACCGGAAGCGTAGATACTTTCAGCGCAAGTTCGTTTGAGTAAGCCGTATCTTTGTTCAGCACCACCTGAAAAGGCGGTAATAAATACACGGCAGAATCAAAAGAAGTTACCAAATAATCATAATTTAACCGGATTCTATCGTTGCCGATATCGGTAGTATCAATCTTCGATATTGCCAATACTTCTATGCCTGTTATCAGCGTGTCGGAAAACACAGGTAATTGGAGCGACTGATTCTTAGCAGCTGCGATTTCCAAATGAATCTTGGTCTGTTCCCCAATCAGAATATGGGTCGAATCTATGCTTGCCTTTACGGCAATCTGCTGGGCGTAAACGCTACAAACACTTATTCCCCAAAAAACAATGCTTATGAAAATCTGTCTGTTTTTTTTCATTTTTTTCAATCAACGGCGTTTATTAAACAATCCCATCAAAGCCTTTACATAATCATCTTCCGTACGAATTGAGATGGCGTCTACTCTGCTTTTTTTGAAAGCATTGTTCATATCCGTCTGGCGTTTCTCCCACCAATGTTTGTAAGATAATCTCACTTTTGATGAGGAAGTGTCAATGTATTTTTCTAATCCGCTTTCGGCGTCTCTTATTTTCACCAAACCAATCTTAGGTATTTCTGTTTCCCGTCCGTCATAGACCTGAATCGCTACGACATCATGTTTTTTATTCGCAATCGTCAGTGCGTCCTGATAGTCGTCCTTGTTGATATAATCGGAAAAAAGAAACGCCGTACAACGTTTCTTTATGGCATTTGTCAGGTATTTCAACACTTGCGCAATGTCGGTATTCGTATGTTGCGGCTCAAAGTTAATCAACTCCCTAATAATATACAGGATGTGCTTCCTTCCTTTTTGCGGCGGAATAAATTTTTCAATCCGGTCTGAGAAAAAAACCACGCCGATTTTATCGTTATTTTGAATAGCCGAAAAAGCAAGAGTGGCTGCAATCTCCGTTATCATATCTTTTTTCAACATACTCTTGGTACCGAAATCTCTACTTCCGGAAACGTCAATCAAAAGCATCACAGTCAATTCACGTTCTTCTTCAAAAATTTTGATGTACGGTTTCGAATATCTTGCCGTTACATTCCAGTCAATATCCCGAATGTCATCACCAAATGCATATTCCCTTACTTCCGAAAAAGCCATACCTCGCCCCTTGAAAGCCGAATGGTATTGTCCGGCAAAAATATTGCTCGACAATCCCCTGGTCTTAATCTCAATCTGCCGTACCTTTTTTAATAATTCGCTTGTCTCCATAAATAAGAATGAATAATGAATAATGAATAATGAATAATTGAAAACTAAGAATTTTTTAATTATTCATTCTTAATTCTTCATTATTAATTATTCAAGGTACTTCAATTTTATTCAATATCTCGCTGATAATCTCCTCTGATGTAAGATTTCGGGCTTCCGCTTCATAAGTCAATCCGATACGGTGACGGAGGACATCGAAACAAACTGCACGTATATCTTCGGGAATTACATATCCTCTCCTTTTGATAAAGGCGTAAGCCCTTGCTGCCAATGCCAGATTGATAGATGCACGAGGCGAAGCGCCAAAAGAAATCATCCCTTTTAAATCGGGAAGACCATGTTCATGCGGAAACCGCGTAGCAAAAACAATGTCCACGATGTATCTTTCGATTTTTTCGTCTAAGTAAACTTCATTTACGATTTTGCGGGCCTCTAATATTTCTTGTTTTTTCAGAATCGGTTTAATCTCGATTTTCGTCCCGCTGATATTTTGACGGATTATCAGTTTTTCTTCTTCTTTTTTCGGATAATTGATTACCACTTTCAGCATAAACCGGTCTACCTGAGCTTCCGGAAGCGGGTAGGTACCTTCTTGCTCAATAGGATTTTGAGTGGCCATTACCAAAAAAGGCTCCGGCAATTTATAGGTTTTTTCACCAATGGTTACCTGACGTTCTTGCATTGCTTCCAACAAGGCGCTTTGTACCTTGGCCGGAGCACGGTTGATTTCATCCGCCAAAATGAAATTGGCAAAAACAGGACCGTGTTTTACCAAAAACTCTTCATTCTTTTGGCTGTAAATCATTGTTCCCACAACATCGGCCGGAAGTAAGTCCGGCGTAAATTGAATGCGACTGTATTTGGCTTCGATTAATGAAGCCAAAGTTTTAATAGCTAATGTCTTAGCTAATCCCGGAACTCCTTCCAGCAATATATGTCCATCCGACAAAAGACCTATCAATAAAGACTCAAGCAAATGTTTTTGCCCGACGATTACTTGGTCCATCCCCTTGAAAATCATATTGACGAAACCGCTTTTACTTTCAATTCTTTCGTTTAATTCACGAATATCAACTGTTTGACTCATAAAAAATATTTATTATTATGCTTAAAATCATTTCAAAATAAACTCTGCAAAAGTATAAATGTTAAATTGTGATTGAAATAGTTTTCCAGTTAAAAATGATTAATTATATCTATAAGTTCTCAAATTTAGTGTTTATTATAACTAATCGCCAAATTTTTAGCTTTTTCAACCGACTCTTGACTATTTGCATCTATGCCGTATTTTTGAGCGGAAGGAATGACTATCTCCAATCCTTCCATGAGTATGTCCGGATTTTTGATATGATTTTTGTTTTCCTCATAAATATACACCCAAAAAACTTTGTTGCCATATTCTTTTAATGCAAATGAAGTCAAGCGGTCGCCGCGCGTAATTGTTCTTTTTTCGCCTATGTCCGGTAAAACAGTTGCTATCGTATCTTGTGGCAGCGATTCCTGTTCCGGCAGTTGCGAAATATATACTTGTTTAGCGCCCTTTTGTACAGGCTCTCCAAACGGATTCATATTGACAACAAACTCTATACCTGTTACAACTACAATCACAAAGACCGCGATCAATCCAACTGGGAAATGTTTTTTTTCTTTGAAATTCAATGATTTAGCAAAAACCGTCACTATTGGCTTTTCTTCAATCTCTTCAGTTTTTTGCTTTTCTACAATTGCTTCAGTTTCTTGTTTTTCTATAATTGCCTCATTCTCTTGTTTTTCTTCAATTGCTTCAGTTTCTTGTTTTTCTTCAATTACTTTAGTCTCTTGTTTTTCTTCAATCTTTTTACTATTTATATCTGCTTCTATTTCAATCGGTTCAAATAAAGAAAAAGGCTCATTAACCGCTTGTGCCAATTGCTTATCAGGAGAAAAAGCTATTTTGTAATGTGCCGGAATCAAAACCCTTTCACCGGTGACGACATCCACACTTTCGCGATTTTCTACAGGCGATAACTTGAATGTTCCCCAATCTTTTATTTTCAATAATTTATCAGAAAGAATGGCTTCGCTTGCCACTTCGAAAAATTCTCGGAGGAAAGATTCCGCTTCTTTTTTGGAAATTGCTTCTTTTTCAGCCAGCCGAGCCGCCAAATCCTGTATATTGATTTTCTCATCCATGGTTTAGTTCTTTAATTTTTTTATTGAACGAAGGGGAGGCTTTAAATTTGACAACTAATTTAGGCGGAATGAGCATTCTTTTTCCGGTTTCAGGATGCACATTTATTCTTTCATTTCGTTTTTTCACTTCAAAATTTCCGAAGTTTGTAATCGAAATTATATTGCTTTCGATTAATTCGGCGGTAATCAAGGCAACCATATCATCCAATCTCTTTCCGGCTTCCGGTTTGGATAATTTCAGCTTTTGGGCCAATACGGCAATTAATTCGGTAGCGTTCATGTGTTATTATTTCCGTTTATTATTCAATAATTCCAAATAAATCAAATGATTGTGTTCCTGTAATTTTAACGGGATAAAACGTTCCGGGAACCAATTTTTTATTTTTGCCAATCAAGACTTCCGTATCTACTTCCGGAGAATCGTACTCGGTTCTTCCGATATAAAAATCGGATTCTTCACGGTCAATGATAACCTTGAGTGTCTGCCCGACTTTATTTTCACTGATTTCGGCAGCGATTTGTTCCTGCACAGACATCAGTTCTTCCATCCGTTGGTTTTTGATTTCCGGTTCGATATCATCTTTGTAATGCCGACCGGAATAAGTCCCTTCTTCTTCTGAGTAAGGAAAAGCGCCCAAACGTTCGAAACGCATTTCCCGGACAAAGGCCAGTAAGTCGGCAAAATCCGCCTCGGTTTCACCGGGATGTCCCACCATCATGGTAGTACGAAGATGAATATCAGGCACTTCCTGCCGGATCTGCTGCAGCAATTCCACGGTTTCCGCTTTTGAAATATTCCTTCGCATAATTTTTAACATAGCGTCGCTGCTGTGTTGAAGTGCAATGTCCAAGTATTTGCAAATATTGTTCCTCTCACGCATCACCGGCAATATAGCGAATGGGAAATGAGCCGGATAGGCATAATGAAGACGCATCCATTCCACGCCGGGAATGTCGGATAAACGTTTGAGCAGTTCCGCTAAACAGAATTGTTTATACAAGTCTTTCCCGTAATAGCTTAAATCCTGTGCAATCAGTTGAAACTCTTTGACTCCCTGTCTTACCAACGAACGGACTTCCTCTTCGATCGCTTCTATGCTTCTCGACCGGTATTTCCCGGTGATAATAGGAATAGAACAATAGGCGCATGTACGATTGCAACCCTCTGCAATTTTCAAGTAAGTGTAATGGGAGGGCGTGGTCAGTAACCTTTCGGAAGACAGTTCCTGCAAATAAGATTTTCCCAAGTCGGACAACAATTCTTTCCAATTGAATTTGCCGTAAAATTTATCGACGTCAGGGATGAGTTTTTCCAAATCTTTCCGGTATCTTTCCGAAAGACATCCCATCACAAAGAGTTTTTTGATTTGCTTATTTTTTTTTGCTTCTCCGAATGTAAGAATCATATCAATTGATTCTTGTTTTGCACTTTCGATAAATCCACAAGTATTGATTACAACAATATCTCCACTTGTTTTTTCCGGGTCATGGGCTACCAAATAGCCGTTAGCGGTGAATTGGCGCATCAGTAATTCCGAATCAACCAAATTTTTGGAACAACCCAATGTAATTATATCAACCTTATTTTTTTTCATTGCCAAACAAGGAATCTACAAATTCCTTTTTTCTGAATACCTGTAAGTCTTCCAAACCTTCACCCAAACCAATATATTTCACCGGAATCCGGAACTGGTCGGAGATGCCGATAACCACGCCGCCTTTGGCTGTACCGTCCAACTTGGTGACGGCCAAAGCGCTTACATCGGTTGCTGCGGTAAACTGTTTGGCTTGTTCAAAGGCGTTTTGACCGGTAGAGCCATCCAAAATCAGCAAGACTTCGTGAGGAGCATCCGGAACGACTTTTTTCATCACATTTTTTATCTTAGTCAACTCGTTCATCAGATTGATTTTGTTATGAAGGCGTCCGGCCGTATCAATAATTACCACATCCGCTTGGTTGACCACAGCCGAATGTAGGGTATCATAAGCAACAGATGCAGGGTCGGAACCCATTTTTTGTTTGACAATCGGTACGCCGACACGTTCGCTCCAAATTGTCAACTGTTCTACGGCAGCAGCGCGGAAAGTATCGGCAGCGCCTAAGTATACTTTTTTACCGGCTTTTTTGAAATGATAAGCTAATTTACCGATGGTAGTGGTTTTACCCACGCCGTTTACGCCGACAACCATGATTGTATACGGTTTTTTGTTGGCCGGCAAATCAAAATCTTCCGGATTGTCCGAATCGCTACCTATCAACATCGAAGCAATCTCGTCACGGAGAATATGAGTAAGTTCTTTGGAATCAATGTATTTCTCCCTGGAAATCCGTGATTCAATCCGGCCGATGATTTTCAGGGTTGTCTCCACACCCACATCCGAAGTAATCAAGACTTCTTCCAAATCGTCCAAAATATCTTCGTCAACTTTCGATTTTCCGGCAATAATGCGGGTCAATTTCGAAAATACGTTTTCTTTGGTTTTGGATAATCCCTTATCCAAAGTTTCTTTGTTATCTTTTGAGAAAAAATTAAACAGGCCCATTCAACAGTTATAAATTAGATGTCATATAAGAATGATGCAAAGGTACATAAAATTTTTCTAAGAGCGGTAAATAATGTACTTTATTCCGGTCTTTTTCTATAATTGAAGAAAATAATATTTTTTTAACCTTAAATGGCAGTTCTTGCAGCGTGTTTTTTGACAAATATACAGGCCTTATAATAAGG
>JAITNQ010000113.1 GCA_031290435.1 Candidatus Symbiothrix sp.
ATTTCATCAGCTTCACTTTCTTTGCCTAAACCCCACCATATATACATTATAACGCAAATCCATATCCCTATATATGCGATAACAACATATACAATGAATTTAATGACCGATTTAGCTTTTTTATTCATAATCAAATAAATATATCAATTATCAAGTCTGTACCGACGCTGAATCGTGTCATATTTGAAATAGAGATAAGAAGAAATTTCACTTCTTTTCCCGTTACCCATTTGCCAATAACTATAAACATCCTTACTTTTTTCATAAGTAATTGTCCAATAATTAAAATCACGCAGGTGACGAATATCTCGAATATCACGCAATGTGTCAGGTAGTGCAGGATTATACCAATAAAAATAATTTGTATATTTTTCAAGCCATTTATGGAAACGGATAGAATCTATATAGTGAAGAATATACAAAGAATCTGACGCCTTATAATTATAAACATAATAGTAATCTTCACGTTTCACCCATGCATTACTTTTATATCTGTGAGTAAACTTATATTCTATTCGTATAGAATCCTCTCCATTTGACGGGATAATAAAATGACTTTCTTTGTATAATCTTTCTTTTCTTTCCATTTCATCAGCTTTATTTTCTTTACTTAATCCCCAAGCAATAAGAGCTATAACGCAAATCCATATCCCTATATATGCAATAATAACATATATAATGAATCTAATGACCGATTTAGCTTTTTTATTCATTTCTATTAATAATCCGACTCTACCATTTCAATTTTTTTCCGGATCGCTTCCATTTTTTCTTCATGCAACACTTTTTTGTATTCTATCGGCGTTATCTTGATAAAATGTTTCAGATACCCTTCCCAATCAGCTAAGATTTTTTTTGCCATCGGACTTTGGGTATAATAGTAATGTTTCGAGATCAAATCGTACAATTCCAGACTGTCGGACTTGTCTTCAATCAAGGTCAATTCAACCATTTCCATATTACAGAAATAGTCAAAATCACCTTTCATATTCAAGACATAAGCCAGACCGCCACTCATACCTGCCGCGAAATTTTTGCCTGTAGGCCCCAGTACAACTGTCCGGCCGCCGGTCATGTATTCGCAACAATGATCGCCTGCGCCTTCCACCACGGCAATCGCACCCGAATTCCGCACACAGAAACGTTCTCCGACATGTCCGTTGATATACACTTCCCCGGATGTGGCGCCATATACTAACGTATTACCGGCTATGATATTGTCTTCAGCGGCAAAACTGCTGAATTTAGGCGGAACCACAGCAATACGTCCTCCGGAAAGACCTTTTCCAAGGTAATCGTTGGCTTCGCCTTCCAAATGGAAAGTGATTCCTGCGGCGAGGAAGGCGCCGAAACTTTGTCCGGCAGAACCTTTGAAACAGACGGTAATCGTCCCGTCCTGCAAACCGGCATTTCCATAGCGTTTGGCTATTTCGCCCGACAACATGGCCCCAACCGCACGGTCGGTATTCCCGATGCTTACATTTAATTCAACCGGTAAGGATTTTTCAATGGCCGGTTTGGTTTTCCGGATAATCTCCTTGTCCAACACGTGTTCTATTTTATGATCCTGTGCTTTCGTACAACGGAGGTCATTGCCGTTCGCTACAAAATGTACTATTTTTGAAAAATCAATTTTCTTCGTTTTAGCATTCAACTTCAAATCTTTCCTTATCTCTATCAAGTCGGAACGACCGATTATTTCATCCATCGTCCGGAATCCTATTTGTGCCAGGTGTTCTCTCACATCTTGCGCCAGAAAAGTGAAAAAGTTTACCAAATATTCATGCTTCCCTTTGAACCGTGCTCTTAGCTTTTCGTCTTGCGTTGCCACTCCTACAGGGCAGGTATTCAGGTGACATTTACGCATCATGACACAGCCCAAGACAATCAGCGCACTGGTTGCAAATCCAAATTCTTCTGCGCCCAATAAAGCAGAAACCAATATATCTTTTCCGGTTTTCAACTGGCCGTCGGTCTGCAAGCGGACAAATCCACGCAAATCATTCAGCACCAATGTTTGTTGGGTTTCCGACAATCCTAATTCGCCGGAAATACCGGCATGTTTGATAGAACTTATCGGGCTGGCGCCTGTTCCGCCTTCCGAACCGCTAATCAAAATCATATCGGCTTTGGCCTTAGCCACCCCTGCCGCAATAGTACCCACCCCGCTTTCGGCTACCAATTTGACGGAAATCCGGGCTTGAGGGTTGATATTTTTCAAATCGAAAATCAGTTGCGCCAAATCTTCGATGGAGTAGATATCGTGGTGGGGAGGCGGAGATATCAGCGTGATGCCCGGAATGGAATGGCGAGTTTTCGCAATGATTTTATCCACTTTGAAACCGGGTAACTGTCCGCCTTCACCGGGCTTGGCGCCTTGTGCAATCTTAATCTGTAACTCATCGGCATTGACTAAATATTCGGCCGTGACGCCGAAACGTCCCGAAGCGATTTGTTTAATGGAAGAACGACGGCTCAGGCCGTCTTCACCGATTTTGAAACGGGCAGGGTCTTCTCCACCCTCTCCTGTATTGCTTCGTCCGTTCAGGATATTCAATGCAATGGCTAAGGATTCGTGCGCCTCCTTACTGATAGAACCAAATGACATGGCGCCGGTCACAAAGCGTTTCGTGATAGCTTCCACCGGTTCCACTTCGGAAATAGCAATCGGATTCCGTTTGTAAGTCATGAAATCACGCAGAAATAGCGGCTGCGACTTATTATCGGCAATTTCAGCATATTCCTTGTATTTTTTATAATCGCCCAGACGGGTAGCTACCTGCAATTTGGAAATCGTTTCCGGATTCCATGCATGCATCTCTCCATCTTTCCGGTAAGTATACACACCTGTATTTTTCAGGGAATATGTGGCCGGGAGTGTAGATGCTTCGGTTTGTGCTTCTTTGAAAGCGTCTTGATGAAAAATAAGGGCTTCGCGGGCAATATCCGAAAGTTCAATCCCTTCCATACGGGATATCATCTCCCGGAAATAGTTGTCTAATATTTTTTGACTGACCCCTACCGCCTCGCAAATCTGAGCGCCCCGGTAACTTCTCAAAGTGGAAATACCCATTTTGGAAAGCACTTTCAACAATCCCTTATTAACGGCTTTGATATAATTTTTTTCAGCTGTATGGTAATCCAATTGGATTTCATGGGAATTTACTTTTTCGTTTAGAATAGCGAATGCCATATAGGGGTTGACGGCGCTGGCGCCGAAACTGAACAATAGGGCGAAATGGTTGACTTCCCTGACTTCAGCCGTTTCCACCACAATGGCTATCTGCATCCGTTTCCGCTTCTCTATCAGATGATGGTGGATGGCAGAAACCGCCAACAAGGATGGAATAGCCGTTTTTTTGGCATTTACGCCCCTGTCGCTCAAAATGATATAATGATAGCCCTCGTCGACCGCTTTTTCGGCCTCCCTACAAAGTTTATTTAAGGAGTCGGACAAGGCGGCCGCACCTCTTTCGGGTGACGAGACGTCAAACAGCATGGGGATTGTCAAAGAACGGAAACCCTTGTATCCCAAGTGCATCAGTATATCCAAATCAATATTGTTGATAACCGGGCTTTCAAGTTTGACCATCTTGCACAATTCCGGAGAGGGAACCAGTATATTCGCTTCCTGACAGCCGATATACAAGGAAAGCGACATCACCAATTCTTCGCGTATCGGGTCGATGGGCGGATTGGTGACTTGAGCGAACAGTTGCCTGAAATAGGAAAACATACGCTGTGGTTTATCGGACAAGACGGCCAAAGGGGTGTCGTTACCCATCGAACCGATGGGTTCTTTGCCTTCGGTCGCCATCGGAATAATGATTTTTTCCACATCTTCTTTGGTATATCCGAACGCTTTCAGTTGCGCTTCCAAATTATCGACATCGTATTTTACGGTTCTTCCGGATGAAATATTGCGCAAAGAGATGCGGTTTTTCTCCAACCATTCGCGATAAGGATGCGCATTGGCCAATTCAGCTTTTAATTCGGCGTCATAATACAATTTTCCTTGTAAAGTGTCGACCATCAGCATTTTTCCGGGTTTGAGCCGTCCTTTTTCCTTTATTTCAACAGCTTCAAAAGGTAAAACGCCAGCTTCGGAGGCTACGACCATTATATCGTTATTGGTAATCAGATAACGTGCAGGGCGCAGTCCGTTCCTGTCCAACATACCGCCGGCATAGCGCCCGTCGGTGAACAAGAGGGTTGCAGGACCATCCCAAGGCTCCATTTCTATACTGTAATATTCATAAAATGCTTTCAAGTCGTCGGAAATCGGATTCTTGCTGTTCCAACTCTCCGGCACCAATATAGACAGGGCATGCGGCAAGGAGAGTCCGGCCATTACTAAGAATTCGAGCACATTGTCTAAGGATGCGCTGTCCGACATACCTGACTGGATAATGGGGAAAACGTCTTCGGGTTTACCCAATTCTGGGATTTTCAGAATACTTTCTCTTGCCTGCATCCAGTAGCGGTTTCCCCGGATGGTATTGATTTCCCCGTTATGTCCCAACAAACGGAAAGGCTGCGCCAAATCCCAACTGGGGAATGTATTGGTACTGAAACGGGAGTGAACCAGCGCCAATCCGCTGGTAAAATACGGATTGGTCAAATCCGTAAAATAGTCTCGCAATTGGGTGGAGGTAAGCATTCCTTTATACACAATACGTTGTGTGGAAAGGCTTACTATATAAAAACTTCGTTTGTCGTCCAAAGAAGATTTGAGTATTTTTTTCTCCATTTTCTTCCGGGCAACATACAATTTTTTTTCTAAAATATCGGGACGGTCTTCGCCTACAATAAAAACCTGCTTGATAGCCGGTTCGTTGGCACGGGAAATTTCCCCCAAAATATCGCTATTGACGGGTACGTCACGCGTAGCAAGCATTTTCAGACCATCCTGTTCGATGATATTTTGCAGAACTTCCATGCACAAAGATGCCTGGTCTTCATCTTTCGGAAGAAAAACCAGACCCGTTCCGTATTTTCCTTTTTCCGGTACCGGAATCCCTTGCAAAAGGATAAATTCATGCGGAATCTGTAAAGTTATTCCGGCGCCATCGCCGGTTTGATTGTCTGCACTCTCCGCACCGCGATGAAGCATGTGCTCCAAAACTTGCAAACCTTTCTCTACAATATCATGGGACTTGTTGCCATGTATATCGACTAACAATCCGACTCCACAAGCATCGTGCTCATAGGCCGGATGATATAAACCTATATTATTATTTTCCATATATAATGATTACAGTATAGTTAAAAAAAAACGGCAACAAATGTAATCATTTTATTTTTATTGAACAAATATTTATATCTTTTTACATAACATTTCACAGCAATTTATACAAAATTTTTATTATTGCATTGTTTTACTACTAATTTGTCTACATAACAACTAAATACATTTAAAAACTTTATGGAAGAACAGTCTTAGCTGACAATTCATCCGGCAATGTTACCGGCATATCAGAAGCCTCGTATTGAAAAAAAAACTTTTTGCTGTTTTGACACCAAATGTTTTGTTGTTTTGACACCTTGCCTGCCACACTTTCCCTTTACCTTTGTGCTTTATCCTTGAATTACAAAAAATGAAAGCAACAAACACACTATTCTTACTTGTGCTATTGCTCTTGTCGCCGCGCATTGTGTCGGCGCAGGATGATGTCCGACAGCGGAAAGACTCGCTATTGAAAGTGATTGCCAATACGCAAGGAGAAGACAAGTTGAACGCTTATAAGAACTTGCACGGAATTTATTTCGACGAATTGTCCGATCAGGAATCGTTGGAACGATTTTTGGCTTTGTCGGCAGCCTTTTTTAAAGAAGCGCGAAACAATAATCAAACAGAGAGACAGGGCCGACTTTTGGTGACCGATATGATTGCGCTGATAAGTCTCTATCAATTTGACGAAGCGGATAAAAGGATGCCCGAAACCATTGCCTTTTTGAAAGAGCAGGGACTAACTGAAGCGCTCTATAAGGCTTACAAACAATGGATTCTCAGTTTTTGCCGCAGAGGACAGTACGAAAAGGCATTGTCGGTCTTGCAGCAGATATTTCAACAAGCCAATGCGACAAACGATTCGGAAGGTCTGTTTTATGCCGATTACCTGATGGGAATTGTTTATATGCACCAAGACCGGCTCGACGAAGCCGAAAAGCGCTACCGGCAAAGCATTGAGACAGGCAGCAAAATGGACAAGCAACCGGACGATTTGCTGGATGCCTATTCCGAATTGTGCAATATGTTGCAAGTAACAGAGCGATTCGACGATTTTTTCCTTGTGGCGCAGCAAACCGAATCATTGCTCAAGCAAGTGGAAGCCAAAAATCCAGGTAAATCGTACAAAATCGCACAGTCGAATATATGGACGCTATATGCTTTTGCTTACGATTCTATGGGCAATTTCGACCAAACCGAAATCTATTGCAATAAAATGGACAGCGTTAATAAATCGCCTGTTTCAATGGGAAATACGACCTTTCTCCGCGCGCATATATGGGATGCTCGCGGCGAATATACCAAGGCATTGGCATACATCGACCAAGCCATTGACTTAGACCCTACCTATTTACATGCGCGTTATACAAAGGTGAAAATCTTATCGCATCTCGAAAAGGCCCCGCGAACCTATTCCGAAACCGAAAAAACGGTAGAATATGCCGACTCCCTCCGAAATTCCTCGTTCAACAAGCAATTAGACGAACTCCGTACCCAATACGAAGTCGATAAAATCACTACCGAGAAGGAGCGCAACCGCAACTATTTCCTCTTTGCCCTCGGCGGATGCGGACTTTTGGCCATCGCTCTGGGAATATGGATATACTACAGCCGCTTGGTGACAAAGAAAAACCGGACGATGGTGGTGCAAATCAAGGAACTGCAAGCAGAGCAGCAACGCCGCGACGAGGAAATGCTCCGCAAAACCACCTTTGAAATGCCAGAAACCACCTACGACTTCTATCCCG
>JAITNQ010000208.1 GCA_031290435.1 Candidatus Symbiothrix sp.
AATCACGCCGTTTGAGCCGCGTGAACCGTAGATGGCGGTTGCCGAAACGTCTTTCAATACTTCCACGCTTTCAATGTCGCCCGGATTGAGTGACGCCAAGGGATTTAAACGCGGACTTACGCGCGAAACGCCTGCCGAAGTAGATGACGAAGCAGCATCTTCATAGATAATAACGCCGTCGATGACATACAAAGGTTCGTTACCGCCCGTTACCGAGTTTCCGCCGCGGATGCGAATGTTATACGCCGCTCCGGGTTGTCCCGAACTTTGCGATACATTCAGACCCGGCACAGCGCCTCCCAAAAGCGTTTCAAACGAAGTGGACAATTGCGAAAGGGCTTCTTTCTTGACGGTAGCCACCGATCCGGTCAACTCTTTGCGTTTCTGCGTACCGTAACCGACGACTACTAACTCATTCAAGACATTCCTGTCCTCGCTAATCCTGATAACTAACGGCTCGGAATACTCATAGATTTCAATTTCCTGCGTTTTATAACCCAAATATTTCACACCAATGGTGACAGGAAAAGATTGAACAGAAAGGGAAAAACGGCCGTCATTACTGGAATACAGTCCCTGTTTTTGATTAACTAAGGAAACATTAGCCCCAATAATCGGTTCTTGCGTTCTTTCATCTATCACACGACCTTCTATTTTCGTGCTGCCCTGCTGAGAAAAAACGGGGGTTGAAAGAAAAATGGTTAGTAACACCATGCAAATTTTATGAATTTTGCATGAAAAGATGTTTTTGTAAATAAATAATCGTAACTTTGTCATGATTCTAATTTAATTTAGTTTTAGCGTCCCTGAATGCCAATTTGCGGTCGGTCTGAGGGGGCGCTTTCTTTGTTTATATAATAATTAATTAACTACAACTGATTTGTCAAAGTACCTTAACCCCCTGCAGGAGGAGGTCGGGATGTGCTGATTATCACAAACTTGTGCGTATATAAACATGAATGTTTCATCTACAAAAAATTAATTGTATTTCTAAGGGCAAAGTTAAAGGGTTTTATTTTTGCTCACAATACCTTAAACAGGGTATTTTTTATGCTTTATTTATAGACTTTATTTATAGACTTTCCAAGTTTTAAAAACTGGGAAAGTCTGGGGAAAGCCCTCGTCGGCGTTTTCGGAAACTCCGAAAGTCTCACAAAGCCCTTGTTGGCGTTTTCGGAAGATTTTTCTACGTTAATTGTATGTATATTTCACAACGATTGTAAAATTTTCCAAACGAATCAGGCGCGTAGCGCCGCTATTTTTGTAGCCGGTGCGTAAGCGCCCGGTTATGATGTACACAATCCCCACCCAGAGCAGCGTAGCTGCGACACTGTTACCGCAAAGAACGCAAAAGTTTTCGCAAAGTGCGCCAAGTTGGCTAAAACTTTTTTTTGATTATTTCTGACAATTATAACTATTTTCAATTACAGCATTATAAATAGTGTCGCAGCTACGCTGCTCTGGCTGAGGTTGTGCAACATTATTACCGGGCGCTTACGCACCCGGCTACAAAAATAGCGGCGCTACGCGCCTGTGTAACTTTGTGTCTTCTCTGTGAAACTCTGTGTTATAAAATTATTCAGAGATAAAAAATACTTGCGGATTTTAGGAATTAAAATAAATTTGCAATTGTCAATAATAATATTTACATTTGAGGCGATTTGCTTATATTTAATAACTTAAATTTTTTAGCTAATGTTTGACACAGAACTTTTTTAATGAAGAGAGTTTTATAATTATAATAAATTACATAAGTACAATCCATAATCTACCATCATGTTCAAGTATTTCATTATAATATTATTTGTGTTTATTACCCTATCATGTTCTTTTGAACCTATTTCAGTAAAAGAATATTATGAGGATGGTAATACCATTAAAGTTGAACAAATTTTCCATTCAAAAGATAAATCCAACTATGAAATTACCTTTTATTATATGAACGGACAAATAAAATCAAAAGGGTCTGTGAAAAATTCAAAAGAAGAAGGTATTTGGGAATATTGGTATGCCGATGGCGTCAAAAAATGTTCAGTACCTTATACTGAAGGTAAAATTGATCATGAACCTAAAGACAGAAAAAAACTTTATCTGATTTTTGAACATGATTCTTTAAAAATTGGAGTTCCTACAAAATTAAAAATTATTGGTTTGTATCCGGGAGAAGCGATTTATGCATCTGCAAATATAGATTTAGGAAACGAAGAATATGAAGATTATGATTGTATTATTGTTCCCATGGAAGGCGATTCTGCTACTTTCGGTTATCAGAAATTACATACTATTAATCTAAGCAAAGTTTGTATGGAAAACATATCTAATTCTTTAGCGATTTCAGGCAAAGAAATGGAAAATTCTTCATTGTATAGTGTCAGTGTAAAAGAAATAGAAACCGTTCCAATTTTCAAATAATAAAAACGCACATGAAAAATAGTCTTTATATTATTTCACTAATTTGCCTGATTTCATGCAATATTAATAACAAAGAAACTTCTCAAGATTTGCCAACGGAGGATGAATGCATGTCGGATTCTTCTATTTATTTACTTCTTACCTATTATCCGGAAGGAGGTATTCGCAGAGAGGGATATATACAAAACATGCAAAGGGTAGAAGAATGGGTTGAATGGTACGCAGATGGCGTTATGAAAAGAAAATTGTATTTTGTTAATAATGAGATTTTTTTAGACAAGATGCGCGAAAGTCCGGAAATTGATTTTGCAGATGATACTTTGAAAATTGGGGTGTCAACCAAAATGAGAATTAGGTGGCTTCATCCGAGTGAACAGCTTGGATATTCAAAGAATTTAATAATAAAAGAATTAGAGGATGACATGAATTATGATTATGAAATTATGCCAATAGAAGGAGACTATGCTAACTTTTTTTATACAAAATTATTCTTGGAAAATGGGAAATTTATTGCGAGGGCTACACCTTTAGAATCGGTACCTATCTTTCCGTAACAGGGTAAAATGGAATAGACTTATAAATACTTATTTATGAAATATATATTAAATGGCTTATTCTTGTTTTTGTTTATCTCCTGCCAATCGGTAGCTGAAAAAGAATATTTCGAAGGAACCAATGTTGTAAAACTTGAAAAAATCTATTCTGCCAAAGATAAATCGGCATATACTTTGATTACTTATTTTGACAATGGGCGGATAAAAGAAACAGGCCAAATAATTGACAATAAAAAAGAAGGAATATGGAAAGAATGGTACGCCGACGGAATGCTAAGAAGAGAAATTGAATATGAGAACGGAGAAGTGAATATATTTAACGAAAACAGGCAACTTCCGATACTTATTTTTAGTTCGGATTCTTTAATAACCGGAGTACAAACATTTATAAAATTTACTTATTCCTACCCTTCAGATGGCTTAGCTTGTAATAATGGGATAATAATGGGCTTGGAAGATAAATCTAATTATGATTTTGTTATAATCCCATCGGAAGCCGATTCGATGCGTTTCTATTATGATTGTGTTTGGTGTCAACCGGAAAAAGCGGATACTATTATCGTACCTGTTTCTGAAATAACAGATCTTTCGGAATATGGTTTGACGGAAGATGACGTTAAAGACCGGTCATCCGTAACAATCATATCCGGTAATGTGAAATCAATAATTTTAGGAACATTTCCAATATATAATCTACCATGTTCAAGTACTTTTTCATATTGATATTTGTATTTATAGCCTTATCATGTTCTTTTGAACCTGTTTCAATAAAAGAATATTATGAGGATGGTAATACCATTAAAGTTGAAAAAATCTTTCATTCAAAAGATAAATCCAACTATGAAATTACCTTTTATTATATGAACGGACAAATAAAATCAAAAGGGTCTGTGAAAAATTCGAAAGAAGAAGGTATTTGGGAATATTGGTATGCCGATGGCGTCAAAAAATGTTCAGTACCTTATACTGAAGGTAAAATTAATCATGAACCTAAAGATAGAAAAAAACTTTATCTGATATTTGAACATGATTCTTTAAAAATGAGGGTTCCTACAAAATTAAAAATTATTGGTTTGTATCCGGGAGAAGCGATTTATACATCTGTAAATTTAGATGTAGGAAAAGAAGAATATGAAGATTATGATTGCATTATTGTTCCCATG
>JAITNQ010000244.1 GCA_031290435.1 Candidatus Symbiothrix sp.
TTTCTATTTCAAACCGACTGTGTTGGTTGAACGCTTGTTGGAGTTTCAGGCGGGCAAAATGTACTTGTTTTCCTGCTACAGTGAGAATTACCTCTACTGGATTTAAATAATTTGCCATAAACTATGAATTTAAATTTTACAATATTACATATAATTTTTGGAATTACAATTTTTTTTGCAAAAAAAGCGTGTTTTTGTAAAAAAAAACGACATGCAACGGTTGTTTTTTGCATTTTTCTGAAACAGAAGTTGCCCTCTCAATCCCATATCGGGACAGCTAATTATAAGGCTTGCAAGGATATTGTATGAAGCCTTGGCTTCAGCCCTCGAAAAGAGATCATTATTTTGCGATATAGATGTGATTTTATCGGCATTTCAGCGGCTTCGTATTGGAAGTCTGACATTATAATCTTTCAAAATAAAGTAGCCGGTTGAGCGGAATAGCGAATAGCAAAGTTTTTCCTCCCTTGTAGATTTTGCCTTGGTCGTCTTTCCATTTTCCTTGAGGAAGTTTCACCGTTCGTTTGTTTTCCGGCTTCACAACCGGGGCGACTAAGTATTTATCTCCCAACATAAACTGGTCTTTGCATTCGGCAAAACCTTCATTCGGGAAAGCATATTCCATGTGCCTGACAATGGGTTCGCCTGTTATGGCTGATTGCTTGGCCGTTTCCAATATATAAGGCCCCATTTTTTTATGTAACAGGGCCGCATTGCGGACAATTTCCTTATTTTCTTGATTCAGAATCCGCCAAGGCGCTACGGAGAACTGCATCATAGGCATTAAAGCGTGTACTTGTGCCGAACGGACAATCAAATCCTGATCAAATTGGTCGCTATCAATTCCCAAAAATGAAGAGAATTGTCCACCCCCTATCATATCCGGACAAGTGTAAGCATAGCCTAATAAACCGGCTGCGGTCATATCGGGAATTAACATCCGAACAGCTTCCCATGAATAATTCTTATCACCCAAACGTTGCACCAGCGCTTCTCCACCCATTCTCCAACCGGCTCGGTATTCGTTAAATGAAAATTGTGTTCCTATTTTTGCCCAAGCCATCGTATGGTCAACCGATTTTGCATTTTTTTGATAACTGTCAATGCGGCCGGAATTATAAAATTGGTTGTCACCGGCATCGAATTTGAATCCGTCGATACCGTATTCGGCTTGCAAGGTTTTTAATTGGGTAATAAAATAAGCAGCCGCCTCCGGATGCGTCAAATCGTAACAGGCGCTCGCCCCATTCCACCAATTGATTATCGCAGGAATATCACTTCCTTTTTGTTTGAGTAAATAAGCTTTACTCTTTAAAAAACGGTATTCGGGACTGTCTGCGCTGACGAAAGGACAAACCCACAACATGACTTTAAATCCCATTGTGTGCAGTTGTTCGACCATACCTTTGGGGTTCGGAAATTTATCGGGTTTGAATTCAAAATTGCCGTAATATTTTTGCCAATTATCGTCGATCATTAAAACCCCTTCAAAGAAATGATTATCGACAATATTCCGGGCATATTCCATAATATCGGCTTGGTTTTGATTATACATCAATTCAATCCATGTATTGTACTGAGGCATGGTAAAAAACAAAGAGTCAGGTAAAACGCCGGTGGGCGGAAAATAGTTTCCGGCAGCCGTCAAGTATGCTTCTTTCAGTGTTTTCCCTCCTTGTTGAACGGCGATTTCTTCATACGGCGATTCTATCCGGATTATTTTGTCTTTGACTTCAAAACGGAAAGGAAAATTGCTCCAGATATATCTTCCTTGATTAGACAAGAAAAAAGGGACTACTTGGTTATTGCCGTTTTGCAAAGCTAAATCAAATGTTTCAATCGTTTGCATATAAGGCATTTTTGAACCGAAAGCAACTACGCCTCCCCACCAATATTCGTTGTCTTCTATATTTATGAGGGTCTGGTGTTTGAATTGCGCGTTCGCTGCAACAGACAAAAAGCAAAAACAAAGGAATAAAATTTCTTTTTTCATTGTAACTTTTCTTTCAGGATAAAGGTCAAAAGCAAAAAGTTAAATGCAGCATTTCTCCATTATCTACTTTCATTTTTAACTTTTATTACCATTTAATCAATCTGTTTGTTTCTCAATTGAGTCGCAAATTTAATACTTTTTTTCTGAATACCAAATATTTAGCCTATTTTTTATTAAACGCCGGATGTGACGTTAATTTAATGTAATTCAAGAATAAAATGGTCTGAATTAATAAAAGCTACACCCGAAATTCCGAAAAATAGTAAACTGTTTTTTTAGTTTTTTAATTTATTTCACCATTTTCTTTGCAAAGTTGGCAAATTGTTTATAATTTTGCGCCCGGATTACCCGGTAAATCAAAACTGATTGTGGGTAGTTCGCCTATCACGTATTTAATAATATAAAAATACTCGTATGAGTAATGCTGCTTTATTTTTAACCGTTCTGATTACGGCTATGTTTATGGTGCTTGCCGCTTTGCTGATTGCGAAATGGCTGGCGCCGACTTCCAATAATCCTGCGAAAGGAGAGCCATACGAATGTGGAATTCCCACGCGCGGCTCATCCTGGGCACAGTTTAAGGTAGGTTATTACCTGTTCGCTATTCTATATTTAGTGTTCGATGTGGAAACCGTTTTATTGTTTCCGTGGGCGGTCATTGTGAGGGATTTGGGTATCAACGGATTGATACTCGTTTCGTTCTTCTTCGTCGTTCTTACCCTCGGATTAGTTTATGCATGGAAGAAAGGAGCGTTGAAATGGAAGTAAAAGATATTTTTATCCGGAATATGAAAACCGAGGATTTCAATGAAAATGAATACCTCGATGAATATTTGAAAGAGCTAAGGGCTAACGGCGTCAATATCGTTATCTCGAAATTGGATGACCTGATTAATTGGGGACGTTCCAATTCGGTGTGGCCTTTGACTTTCGCCACCAGTTGCTGTGGTATCGAATTTATGTGCCTTGGCGCCGCCCGCTACGATTTTGCCCGCTTCGGATGGGAAGTAACCCGGAATAGTCCCCGTCAGGCCGATGTGGTATTTTGCTGTGGTACAATCGTTCACAAAATGGCGCCGGTGCTGAAACGACTTTACGACCAGATGGCCGAGCCTAAATACGTAATGGCTTTCGGAAGTTGCGCAATAGGAGGAGGCCCGTTCAAGAAATCCTACCATACGGTAATGGGGGTTGATCAGATTATTCCGGTCGATGTCTATGTGCCCGGATGTCCTCCCAGACCGGATGCGATGATATACGGCATGATGCAATTGGCGCGGAAAATCAAACTGCAGGAATTTTTCAGTTTACCTAAACAACCGGAACTCTCCCGTCATTGCGGGACTGACCCGCAATCCGCTGAAAAAGAGATTAACAATGTGCAAGAGGTTGCGGATCAAGCCCACAATGATAAAAACATAGAGAAAGGAGGCTCAGAATGAATATTTTAGAAAATCTCTTAGCCCTATTGCCTTTCGCTACCGTCGAACAAAAAGAAAATATCTTTACGCTTACGGTATCGAAAGAAAAACTGTATGAAACCGCTTCCATATTGAAAAAAAACGAACTGGTTTCTTTCGATTTCTTATGTGATATTATCGGAATGGACTACGGCGATAGCTTAGGTCTTATCTATCGTTTGAATTCATCGGCTTATCCTGCTTATACGCTGACGCTTAAAACAAGTACTGAAGAACGGGAAAATCCGCGTATCGACTCGGTTATCGACTTGTGGGATTCGGCTGACCTGTACGAACGGGAAGCCCATGATTTCCTGGGAATCGCTTTCACCGGCAATCCCGATATGCGCCGCTTGTTCTTGCGCCAGGACTGGAAAGGTTATCCTTTGAGGAAAGATTACGACGCTAGTCCGGAGGTTAATCCCATTCCTATGGAAAACGAAAAGATAGAAGACATGGAGACCTTGCCGATCATTGATTTGAATCCTGACCGCAAGATTGAACCGGAAAAGCTTTTCGAAGCAGGCGAATACGTTGTGAATTTTGGACCTCAACATCCTGCTACCCATGGAGTGCTCCACTTGCGGGTCGCTTTGGACGGTGAGATTATTATGAAAATAGATCCGAATTTCGGTTATATCCACCGGGGAATAGAAAAAATGTGTGAAGCCTATACTTACCCGCAGATGCTCCACTTGACCGACCGGATGGACTATGTTTCCGGCCCGATCAATCGCCACGGTTTGTGCTTAGCCATCGAAAAGGGATTGGAATTGGAAGTTCCCGAAAGGGCGCAATATATACGTACAATTATTGACGAATTATCACGTGTTGCCTCCCACTTGTTGGGCTGGGGCTGTATGGCTATGGATATGGGTTCGATTACGGCTTTTGTGTACGGAATGCGCGACCGGGAAAAAATTATGGATATCATCGAAGAAACTTGTGGAGGCCGTTTGATGGCCAACTACAATGTGATTGGAGGCGTGATGGCCGATATCCATCCTGATTTTCAGAAAAAGGTCAAAGAATTTATTCCTTATATGCGGAAAATGCTGAAAGAACACCATTTGTTGTTCACCGGCAATCCGATAGCCCGCGGACGTATGGACGGGGTAGGCTATCTGAGCAAAGAAAAAGCCATTTCTCTGGGTGCGACAGGCCCAACCGGACGCGCTTCGGGCTGGCACAATGACATCCGCAAGATTGAACCGTATGCGGTTTACGGCAAGGTAGCGTTTGAAGAAATGCTCCGTGAAGGCGGAATGACTTTCGACCGTTACATCATCCGTTTGGACGAAATCAAAGAATCCCTGCATATCATCGAACAATTGATTGATAATATTCCGGAGGGCGCTTATGCCGCCAAGACAAAGGCGGTTATCAAAGTGCCGGAAGGCGAATATTTCTCAAGAGTCGAAAATGCCCGCGGAGAATTCGGCGTTTACATCAACAGCCGTGGCGACAAATATCCCTACCGGGTTAAGTTCCGTTCGCCGTCAATGACTTTGGTGAATACCCTGAAAGCGATTGCCGTCGGAACCAAGGTGGCCGACCTGATCATGCTCGGAGGCTCGTTAGATTATGTTGTACCCTGTATCGATAGATAAAGTAATATAAATTTATGTTTCAATTTAGTGTAGTAACCCAATGGATAGATGAATTTCTTCGCTCCTACTTGAGCGAAGGATGGACGCTATTGGTAGAGTTTGTGCTGATAGCTTTGCTTGTGCTGACTGCATATGCCGTACTGGCCTTGCTGCTGATTTATATAGAAAGAAAAGTTTGCGCTTTCTTCCAGTGCCGCATCGGACCGAACCGGGTAGGGCCTTTTGGAATCCTGCAAAGTGTCGCCGACATGGTTAAAATTCTGCTGAAGGAAATTATCCGGATCAACAAAGTAGATTCGTTTTTATTTACTTTGGCCTGTTTTTTAGTGATAATCGCCTCGCTTTGTACATTCGGAGCGCTACCGTTCGATGGAGGTTTGCATGTTATTGATTTCAATATCGGCGTGTTCTACCTGTTGGCGGTTTCGTCTTTAGGTGTTGTAGGCATCCTGCTGGCCGGATGGTCGAGTAACAATAAATATACGATGATCGGCGCCATGCGTTCGGGTGCACAGTTAATCAGTTACGAATTATCCTGTGGCTTGTCGCTCTTGTCGATCGTGATTTTGTCGGGAACCATGCAATTGTCTCAGATTGTGGAACAACAATCGGATTTGTGGTTTATTTTCAAAGGACATGTTCCGGCGTTTATCGCTTTCGTTATTTATTTGATAGCCGGTCATGCCGAAACGAATCGCGGGCCTTTCGATTTGCCCGAAGCCGAATCGGAGTTGACGGCCGGTTACCATACGGAATATTCCGGTATACAGTTCGGTTTCTTTTATCTGGCCGAATACCTGAACATGTTTATCATTGCAGCCATTGCGGCAACCATGTTTCTGGGTGGCTGGATGCCGTTTCATGTTCCGGGCTGGGAAAGTTTTAATGGGATAATGGATTATATCCCGCCGGTGATATGGTTTTTCGGTAAAACATTCTTCTGCGTTTTCTTGGCTCTATGGGTACGCTGGGCGTTTCCCCGTTTGCGTATCGACCAGTTGTTGGCGCTCGAATGGAAAATTTTGTTGCCAATCGGTTTGATTAATATCATATTAATGACACTTCTGGTAATATTATAAGGAATGAAGATGATAAATTATATAAAAAATATATTTTTGGGGATATGGCATTTGCTGCAAGGCATGTATGTCACTATGTTGAACTTTTTCCGTCCGAAAGTGACGGAACAATACCCCGAAAACCGGGGGAAAGTATCTCCTCACGAACGATTCAGAGGCCAGTTGATCATGCCTCATAATGAGCAGAATCAACATAAATGTACGGCTTGCAAAATCTGCGAGATGAATTGCCCGAACGGTACGATCCGAGTTGTCACGAAAATGGAAGCCGATCCGGAAACCGGCAAAGAAAAGAAAGTATTGGACAGTTATACGTACGATATCGGCAGTTGTATCTTCTGCGCTTTGTGTACGGAATCTTGTCCGTCGGATGCTATCGACTGGACAACGAACTTTGAGCATGGCTTATTTACAAAATCCAAACTGGTTCAACGGCTGAATCAAGAAAACTCTTCGTTAATGAAGAAAGTAAAAGAATAAAATAATGGATCCGATAATTAATTTAATCCTTTTTTCCTGTCTGGCGGTAGTGATGGTTTTGCTATCCCTGTTGGCAATTACGACCAAAAGTTTGTTGCGGTCGGCTACTTACCTGCTTCTGGTACTGGTATGTACAGCAGGTTTGTATCTGTTTTTGAATTATCACTTTCTGGCAGCCGTTCAGATTTCGGTTTATGCCGGAGGCGTTCTGATACTGTTTATTTTTGCCATTTTTCTTACTTCTCAAAAAGGAGAAATATTGCAAAAACATGAAATGAAGAAATATCTCTACGGCGCTTTGGTTTTCGTGGCCGGGATAGCCGTAACTGCTTTTGCTTTTATAAAGCACGGGTTTCTCTATTCGCCGGACAACACGACAATGCTTGGCGATCAGGAGATAAATATGAAAGTAATCGGTCAGGCCCTGATGGGAACGGAAAAATATCAATACCTCCTTCCGTTTGAAGTATTGAGTGTTCTGTTGCTGGCTTGTATTATCGGAGGTATATTAATAGCAAGAAAACGTTAAACGTAACAGGTAGAAAAAAAGATATATGATACGAATGGAGTATTACTTAATAATCAGCAGCTTGATGTTCTTTATCGGAATCTTCGGGTTTATCGTGCGAAAGAACATGATTGCTATCCTGATTTCATTGGAATTGATTCTGAATGCTGTGGAAATCAATTTCGCCGTGTTCAACCGTTACCTTTATCCGGAACATATGGACGGAATGTTTTTCACCTTGTTCGGGATTGCGATAACGGCAGCGGAAACAGCTGTAGCTTTGGCTATTATCATAAATGCCTATCGCAGCATCGGAAATATTGATGTTAACAATATGAATAAGATGAAATTGTGAAATTATGGAATACAGTTTATTAATTATAGTTGCGCCTTTTGTCCTCTTTTTAGTATTGGGATTATTGGGCATGAAAATGAAGCCTTCGGTTGCGGGAATTATCGGAACGCTGGGGATGGCGCTGTGTGCGGTACTTGCTTATACGGTTGCCTTCCAATATTTTTTCCAAACCGGTAGGGTCGGAGAAACATGGGCGGCGGTTGTTCCGTTCAATTTCGAATGGCTTCGTTTTACCGACAATCTGCATATTGATTTGGGAATCCTCTTAGACCCGATTTCGGTGATGATGCTCGTTGTGATCACAACGGTTTCGCTGATGGTTCATATCTACAGTCTGAGTTACATGAAAGGAGAAACCGGATTTCAACGATACTATGCCTTGTTATCGTTGTTTAGTTTTTCGATGTTGGGATTGGTTATCGCCACCAATATTTTCCAGATGTATATTTTCTGGGAATTGGTTGGCGTGAGTTCCTATTCCCTGATTGGATTTTATTATACAAAACCTTCGGCAGTATCCGCTTCTAAGAAAGCGTTCATTGTTACCCGTTTCGCCGATTTGGGATTTTTGGTTGGAATTTTGATTTTATCCTATTATACAAAGACATTTGATTTTGGGTTGTTGACGGCAGACCATGCCCAATTGGTAACGACTTCGTTTGCCGGAGGTACATTTTTGGGATTATCAATCGCAACTTGGGCTTTGGCTTTGATATTTATGGGAGGCGCCGGAAAATCGGCCATGTTCCCGTTGCATATCTGGTTGCCCGATGCTATGGAAGGCCCGACGCCCGTTTCGGCGTTGATTCATGCTGCAACGATGGTGGTTGCCGGTGTATTTTTGGTAGCCCGTTTATTCCCGGTCTATTTCTTTGCCGCTCCAGAGGTGTTGGAAATGATTGCCTACATCGGCGCATTTACGGCATTGTTTGCAGCGCTTATCGCCATTACGCAGACCGATATAAAAAGGGTTCTGGCATTTTCGACCATTTCTCAAATCGCCTATATGATGGTTGCTTTGGGTGTTTCGGAATACGGCGGACACGACGGTTTGGGTTATATGGCTTCCATGTTCCACTTGTTTACACACGCTTTCTTTAAAGCCTTGCTCTTCCTGGGAGCCGGTTCGGTGATTCATGCGGTACACAGCAACGAAATGGATCAGATGGGCAACTTGCGGAAGTATATGCCCATTACGCATATCACTTTTGCGATCGCCTGTCTGGCGATTGCCGGTATCCCGCCGTTCTCCGGATTTTTCAGTAAGGACGAGATTTTGGCAGCCGCTTTCCACCATCATCCGGTTATTTTTTGGACTTTGTGGATAGTTGCCGGATTAACTGCATTTTATATGTTCCGCTTGTTTTACCGGATTTTCTGGAATACTGCCCCTAAATCCCCTAAAGGGGACTTGGCTACAGCACAATCCGCAGACTTTAAAAGCCCCCTTCATGGAGCTGAGCATCATACGCCGCACGAATCGCCCCTGGCGATGACTCTTCCTTTGATTGTATTGGCTATATTTTCCGTCTTTTCGGGATTGATTCCGTTTGCCGATTTTATCAGTAGCGATTTTGCGCCATTCCACACGCATATTGATTGGCTTGTAGCCGGATTGAGCATTGGAGTAGCATTGGTCGGTATCGGAATAGCAACGGTTTTGTATGCCAAATCAAGCGACAAACCGGCCGAACTCGCCCGGCAGATGGGCGGGCTTTACAAAGCGGCCCTTCACAAATTTTATCTGGATGAAGTATGGATGTGGTTTACGCAAACCGTCATTTTCCGGTATATTTGTGAGCCGATTAAATGGTTCGACCGCCATATCATCGACGGCAGCATGAACGGATTGGCTTGGATTACGCAAAAAACTTCGAGTTCGATTAAAGGATTGCAATCGGGGCAGGTACAGTTTTACGCTTGGGTATTTATTTTTGGTTCGTTGCTGATCGCAGCCTTGGTATTATTCTTATAATGTGAAAATAGTATGGAGCGTTGTCAAATAAATAAAAAAAACATATTTACATTCGGGATACTTTTTGTATCGCTGATTGTGTTTTATTTGTTGGCATTGTATATATCAGCCGCTTTACCCTCGGAGAAAATCAAAGCAAATATTAAAGAATCCGCTCAAATCATAGAAGCGCAAAGTGATTGGAGCTATCCTGTTTTTTTTAACGCAGGCTACCCACTCTCAATCAATTACGGTACGGATGCAGTGATGATGAATATCATCTATAATGTTGATTCTCAGGCGCCATTAAAAAGTGTTTTGTCAAATAAATATACCGGCGCTTATGATTTTTATGTTTGCATGCCCAATTTAATGGCAACCGTGAATGAAGATGCGCCGTACGAATATAATTATGCCCGGTATTGGCATGGATATATTGTGTTTTTGCGACCTTTATTTAATTTTTTTAATTACATAGAAATAAGTTCAATAAATATTTTTTTATTCACGCTATTGGCTTTTCTTCTGATTGTATGTACTGCAAAAAAAATAGGGTATTGGGCGGCTATAACCTTAGGTTTGTCATTGATTTATATCAACTTCTGGTGTATTCCGTTGGCGCTTACGTATTTATTAACATTTTACATGGTTTTGATTAGCGCCTTGATAATACTGATCTTTGATATCAAAAAAGAAATAACTTATTTGAAACTGATTTTCATTATTGGCTCTCTAACATCCTTTTTCGATCTTTCGACATCGCCTGTTGTTACACTCGGAATCCCTTTGATTTTTATAGTCATGAAGCAAGAAGCGTATATCCGAAAACAATCATTTATGCAAGTTTTACTTTTTCTGTTCAAATTTGCATTTTGCTGGGGTCTTGGGTATGCATTAACTTGGCTAATGAAACCGGTCATAGCAACTGTTTTTATTCCGGATATTATTTCCGATTTTGTTCAGCAAATACTATTTAGAATGAATGGTGAAGGGATTTATAGAGATGATTTTATCAATGAAGGAGGAACCGGCGTAAATTTCTTTTTGTATAGAATATATGCAATGTACAGAAATTTTAAAGCAATGTTTTTTGACTTGTATACCTTACCGACTTTGCTTATATCGGTTTTGTTGTTTGTTAATTTGTTGATATTCAGTAAAAAGAATGGAATATTATCCGTTTTCTATACCTATGTATTAATTGCTTGTATTCCGTATGCATGGTATTTTATCGCTGCCAATCATTCGTATATGCATCCCATGTTTGTGTATAGGATACAGATGATAACTGTTTTTAGTGTTTTACTTGCTTATAGAGACGTTATAGATGCCTCAAAAATGAAGCATAAATGTTTAACAATATATAAACGAATGAATGTTTTTAAATGAGTTTAAATCAATGAATATTGTAAGATTTTGATTATGAATATATTATCTTTATTTGTAGCAATTCCTGCGCTGATGATTGCGTTGCTGTTTCTCTGCAAAGAAATGAAACAGATACGCGCCGTTATGGTGACGGGGGCATCCGCCTTAATGTTTCTGGCAACTACGCTTGTTGTATTGTTCCTACAGGAAAGAGCGGCGGGTAATGCGGCCGAAATGCTTTTTGTATCCAGTACAATATGGTATGCGCCCTTGCATATTACCTATGCGGTCGGCGTTGACGGTATTTCGGTACTGATGCTGTGCTTGTCGGCGATTATCGTTTTCACAGGCGTATTTTCTTCTTGGAACATGAATATGGCCAAAGAATATTTCCTGTGGTATTGTCTTTTATCAATCGGTGTGTTCGGTTTTTTCATTTCGATAGACTTGTTCACCATGTTTTTGTTCTACGAAGTGGCGCTGATTCCCATGTATCTGTTGATCGGATTGTGGGGTACGGGCAGGAAAGAATATTCGGCCATGAAACTGACGCTAATGTTGATGGGAGGTTCAGCTTTTCTTTTGATCGGAATAGTCGGTATTTATTATACTTCGGGACATTCGACGATGAATTTGTTGGAAATTGCCAATACCCTTCACATCCCCATAGAACATCAGCGGTGGATATTTCCCGCAACTTTTTTGGGATTCGGGGTTTTGGGCGCTTTGTTTCCGTTCCACACATGGTCGCCCGACGGTCATGCTTCGGCGCCGACGGCGGTTTCGATGCTTCACGCAGGCGTTCTGATGAAATTGGGCGGATACGGTTGTTTCCGCGTCGCCATCTACCTGATGCCTGAAGCGGCTCACGAATTGGGTTGGATTTTCCTGATACTGACCGGTATCAGTGTCTTTTACGGAGCATTCAGCGCGGTTGTACAGACCGACTTGAAATACATCAACGCCTATTCTTCGGTAAGCCACTGCGGATTGGTTTTATTTGCCATCCTGATGATGAATCAGACGGCCATGACGGGCGCCATTATGCAAATGCTTTCGCACGGGTTGATGACGGCCTTGTTCTTCGCCCTGATCGGATTGATTTACGGAAGGACGCATACACGGGATATCCGTGAAATGGGCGGATTGATGAAAATCATGCCCTTTGCTTCCGTTTGTTATGTGATTGCCGGTTTGGCTTCCTTGGGCTTACCCGGATTGAGCGGTTTCGTTGCCGAAATGACCATATTCGTGGGTTCATTCCAGCATGCAGATTTATTCCACCGGGTATTTACCATCCTGGCTTGTAGTTCAATCGTCATAACTGCCGTCTATATATTAAGGACAATTGGAAAAATATTGTATGGTCCGGTTCAGGATGCGCATCATTTGCACCTGACGGATGCGGCATGGTACGAAAAAGTATCCGCCGTCGGCCTGATTATAGCCATAGTGGCGATAGGTATGTATCCTTTCGGCATTTCCGATGTGATTCGCGAAAGTTTACTGCCGGTTATTGAAAAATTAATTTAATGAATTAAAGAAGATATGGATTTCAACAACTTTTTGTTAATGGGACAGGAAATAGGTTTGATAGTCGTTTTCCTCATCTTGTTTGCCTATGATATAATTGCTTCGGACAAAGGTAAGCGATGGTTTTATCCGGTAGCCTGTTTTTTGTTTGCCGTTCAGACGGTTTTGGGATTTTTCCCCCTGTCGACCGGTGAGGCTTTCGGAGGGCTTTATGTCGGTTCCGGTCTGACCGTTCTGATGAAAAATATCCTGAATATAGCAACTTTGCTTGTGTTCCTGCAATCCTATACATGGCTGAATTCCGAAGAAACCCGGCACAAAGCAGGCGAATTTTTCACCATAACTTTAGTTACCTTGCTGGGAATGTACCTGATGGTTTCTGCCGGAAATTTCATGATGCTGTATATCGGCATGGAAACCGCTTCACTGCCTTTGGCCTGTTTGGCGGCATTTAACAAATACAAGGAAAAATCGGCTGAGGCCGGCGTTAAATATATTCTGATTTCGGCATTTTCTTCCGGGATACTGTTGTTTGGTCTCTCCTTTATATATGGTGCAATCGGGAGTTTATATTTTTCCGATATAACTTTGGCCGTTGTCAGCGATCCTTTGACTATTTTGGGATTTGTCTTTTTCTTCGGCGGTTTGGGTTTCAAGCTTTCTTTGGTGCCTTTCCACCTGTGGACAGCCGATGTATACGAGGGAGCGCCCACGAGTGTTACGGCTTATTTGTCGGTTGTGTCGAAAGGCGCGGCGGCTTTTGCCCTGCTATTTGCGCTTTACAAAGCATTTGGACAGATTGAAGTTGTCTGGGAGCCGGTATTGTGGTGGTTGTCCGTAATCACGATTACCCTCGGTAACCTGTTCGCTATCAGGCAGACCGACATCAAACGCTTCTTTGCTTTTTCATCTATCTCGCAGGCCGGTTATATACTTTTAGGTGTAATCGCTGGAAATGCACAAGGAATGACTGCAACGGTCTATTATGTGCTGGTTTACGTTTTCTCCAATTTGGCTGCTTTCGGGGTTATTTCGGCTGTAGAAAACGCTTCGGGCGGGAAAACTTCCATTGCTGCATTCAACGGTTTGTACAAAACCAATCCCATGTTGAGTTTTGTGATGATGCTCGCCGTATTCTCTTTGGGCGGTATTCCGCCTTTCGCCGGCTTCTTCAGCAAATTTTTCATCTTTATGGCCGCCGCTTCGGAAGGACATTATCTGCTCGTATTCATAGCTTTGTTAAACACAGTTATCTCACTCTATTATTATCTGTTGATTATAAAAGCCATGTTTATCAAAGAAGGAGAACCGGATGCAACAGGCCGTTTTTCGAGCGATGCTTACAACAAGACAAGTCTGACGCTTTGCACTTTGGGTATTTTTGCGGTAGGAATTCTTGCTTGCATTTACGAAAGTATAGGCAATATTAGTTTCGGTATTTGATTTCGATACAAACAATTACCTGTCAATTAACTAATGGAGTGAATTTTAAGGATTATTTAACAAAAAAAGTTGATAAAACTCATTGTCAAAACAATAGAAAAACTTAACTTTGAACGGAAATATATCCAAAGGACAATAAAAAGATATTTTGTATGAGTAACAAGCTAAAAAGAGTCAGTTATTTTAGCATAAAACAATCTTAATTTATGGTAAAATGGCGTAAATTATCGTCTCAAAAAAAAAATCTATGTGAGGATAATTATTTTTATCTTGTACAGTTTAAATATATTTCATATATTTGCAACGAAAATGATTAATTACTTAATTCAATAATAATTAAACAATCCAATTTATCAAACTAAACGAACACAAAATTTATGGAAACAAAAAAACAAACAGGAACAGCAAAGAGAGAAGGTAAAAAATCTCGGGGAATTTCATCGGCAATAGTTATTGTAGTTGCTTTAATTTTAGCCGAATCGTTCTTTTTCTTTGTATTAGGCGCCGGTAGTAACTTTCATGATGGAAGTTCTGCGAATGAGCCTATCAACTTATTAGGTACAATGTTTAAAGGTGGCTTTGTTGTGCCGATCATTCTAACTCTTTTATTGACCGTCATTATTTTAAGCGTTGAACGCTTTTTTGCGCTTGGAAAAGCGAAAGGAAAAGGCAACTTGATTAATTTTGTATATGACGTAAAAGCGGATTTGAGAAAAGGAAATATTTCTTCTGCCGAAGCGCTTTGTGCCAAACAAAAAGGTTCTGTAGCCGCAATCGTAGATGCGGGTCTGAAAAAATACAAAGAAATGGAAACCCAGAGTCTATCAAAAGAAACGAAAATTGAAGAAATCAAAGCTGAGATTGAAGAAGCTACTTCTTTGGAACTTCCGTCAATGCAACAAAATCTTCCGATTATTGCTACCATTTCAACGCTTGGTACCTTGATGGGCTTGTTCGGAACGGTGTTGGGTATGATCAAATCGTTCGCCGCTCTGGGTAATGCAGGAGCTGTTGACTCTGTCGCTCTTTCGGTCGGTATTTCGGAAGCGCTTGTAAATACTGCTTCCGGTATTCTTACCGGTGCATTGGCTATTATCTCTTATTCTTACTTCAGCGGTAAGATTGATAATATGACTTATGCCATTGACGAAATGGGTTTTGCTTTGACGCAAACTTATGCAGAAACTCATAACTCATAATTAAATATTTATATAATTAATTATGTCAAAAGTCAAAGTAAAAAAGCACAGCACTTTCATCGACATGACGGCGATGAGTGACGTGACCGTTCTTTTACTTACTTTCTTTATGCTCACTTCTACATTTGTCAATAAAGAGCCGATACAAGTGACAACACCTGCTTCTATCTCGGAGACAAAAATTCCCGAAGTCAACCTGCTGACAGTTTTGGTTGACCCAAGCGGTAAACTCTTTATGAGTATGACAAATCAGGAAGAATTGATCTCAACTTTGAAAAAGGTAGGCGAAGATTACCAAATTACGTTTACCAATAGTCAGTTGGCTTCTTTTAAGAAATTGGCTTCTTTCGGAGTACCTATTCGTTCAATGGCTACGTTTTTGGATTTGTCGTCCGAGCAACAAGATAAGGAGATGACCAATAAAGAAAATCCGAGAATAGGGATACCTAATCTGGATGGAGAAGTAAAAGACAATAGAGGTGTAGTTTCTTCCGATAATGAGTTTAAACGTTGGATATCTTATGCAACACAAGAAAACAAAGAGTTGATGATTGCGATAAAATCCGACAAAACAGCCGATTATCCGATAGTGAAGAAAGTAATAGAAGATTTGAGGGATTTGCGTAAAAACCGCTATCTCTTGATTACGAGTCTAAGAACAGCTTCCAATTAGTTGTAGTAGAGTTTTTAATCTAAAAAAAAAAGAAAAATGTCTGAAGTACAACAAAGCGATCACGGCGACGGCGGCAAAAAAAATAAACAGAAAAAGCAAACGCTACGTGTCGATTTTACACCGATGGTGGATATGAACATGTTGCTGATTACTTTCTTTATGTTTTGTACCACGCTCTTGAAACCTCAAACCATGAGAATTGCCTTTCCTGCGAAAGACGAAGTAAAGGAAGAAGA
>JAITNQ010000099.1 GCA_031290435.1 Candidatus Symbiothrix sp.
CCCGCATTTCAGGGCTGGTGCGTAGAAAAATTCGGCGGCGTCAATTCGAAAATGTACGAACACATGTTCGAATTGATTCTCCGGCTGAAAGGCAACTTCCTTTGGCCGGCTATGTGGGGGAATGCTTTTTACGACGACGACCCGGCCAATGGCGCTTTAGCCGATGAAATGGGCATCGTAATCGGGACGACCCACCATGAACCGGTAGGACGCGCTCACGACGAATGGCGGCGATACGGAAAAGGCGAATGGAATTACGATAGGAATCCGCAAATTTTGGAGGAATTTTGGCGCGGCGGCATGGAGCGAATGAAAAATTATGAAACAGTCGTAACGGTCGGTATGCGTGGCGACGGCGACGAACCGATGAGCGAAGGCGCAAACATTGATTTGTTGCAACGTATCGTTAAAAGTCAACGCAATATTATTGCCAAAGCAACCGGAAAGAAAACAGAAGAAACACCCCAAGTCTGGGCATTGTACAAAGAAGTACAAGACTATTACGACAAAGGCATGCGCGTACCGGACGATATCACCCTCTTGCTTTGCGACGATAACTGGGGCAATGTCCGAAAACTTCCCGCCCTCGACGCCCCCAAACGCAAAGGCGGATATGGTATGTATTACCATTTCGACTATGTAGGCGGCCCCCGAAATTATAACTGGCTAAACATTAGTCAAATCCAACGTGTATGGGAACAGCTGAACCTCACTTATACGCATGGCGTGGACAAACTCTGGGTGGTCAATGTCGGCGATTTGAAACCCATGGAATACCCTATCAGCTTTTTCTTGGATATGGCTTGGAATCCCCAACGATTCGATGCTGACAACCTCTTGCTGTATACCGAAAATTGGTGTGCAGCGCAATTTGGAGAAAAATACGCCAAGGAATCGGCGCGTCTGATTGACTTGTACACGAAATACAACCGGCGTGTAAGCCCCGAATTGTTGAATGAAAATACTTACAGTCTATCAAATTACAAGGAATTTGAAACAGTTGTCAAGGATTACAAAGATTTGGCGATCGACGCCTTGCGGCTCTACAACCTTATCCCCAATGCGTACAAAGATGCATTCGACCAATTGGTATTGTTTCCCGTCAACGCCTGTAGCAACCTGTATGAAATGTACTATGCCGTAGCCATGAACCGCTACTATGCAGGCAAGTACGATTTACAGGCAAACGAATGGGCGGATAAAGTAAAAGTTTGTTTCGAACGGGATTCTTTGCTTACCGTACATTACAATAAGGATATTGCCGGTGGGAAATGGGCGCATACCATGGACCAGACACATATCGGTTACACCTCCTGGCAACAACCTGAACGCAATATCATGCCGAAAGTCGAATACGTATACCGTTCCTTACCCAAAGAAAAAATATTCATTGAAAAAGACGGATACATTTCTATTGAAGCGGAAAATTTCGCCCGTTCCCAAGGAAGCGACAATATCCATTGGGAAATTATTCCGGGCTTGGGAAAAACAAAATCCGGCCTCGCGACTTTTCCACAAAACGTTTATCCGCAGACCAACGATGCTATTTATATAGAGTATGATTTTCAATCCGAAAAATCCGGCGAAACGGAGGTGCTGATGCTATTGGCTCCGACATTAAATTTCAATGCCAACAAAGGTTTGCGCTATGCGCTCTCATTCGATGGCGGCGAGGAAAAAATTGTGAATTTCAACGAACACTACCGCGGTGAACTCGGTGCATGGCAGGGAGAAAGCATTATCAAGTCAAGCGTAAAAATGCAAATCGCCAAAGGCGGGAAGCATACCTTGCGTATCCGCGTCTTGGAACCGGGAATCGTTTTTGAAAAAATCCTGCTGAACTGGGGTGGATTGAAACCCAGCTACCTCGGCGCTCCGGAAAGCGAATACCTGAACAACGAAAGTCCTTTTCCCGCTTCGCCTCCCACTGCCGTAACCGACAAGTTAGACCATGACCAAATGATGGAACAACTGGGGCAGACTTACCCCGTCACGTCCCCAAGCGAAGGCGCACCGAACAAATCGTCCTACAACACGGCACGTTCGGCGTTCGGTATATGGACAAACTACGTGAACGAATGGGAACCGGGCGGCGACTACTTTTCCGGCGTCCGATTTTACCAACCGCTCGCTTTGCATGATTTATCCGGTTTAACGCCGCAAACATGGCCACAACGCCGTAACCGGATTTTCGAGGAAGTACAAAAAATCTACGGTTATATACCGCCGGAAGCCGCCAATCTGAAAATTGAATGGAGCGTCGGCGAACCCACCGAGGTAAAAGAGATTATCGGTCGAGACGGCAAAGCAACGCCCACAACGCCTTTCCGGCAATATATCCTCACCGGCAAAATAGATCCGGCTACTTATCCCGCTGTGCGCAATATTCCCGTCATATCGGGCATTTTACGTATTCCCGCTCATCTGCCCGAAAGCAAAAAAGTACCTGTCGTCATCAACTACGCATGGAGTTTCGGCGGACGGATGCTTTGCGACGAAGATTTATGGAAGGTTATGGCGCCGGAAAATATCGGCGTGCTTTACTTCAATCCCACCGCTTTGCAACCCGACAATGGCGCCGGACTGACAAATTATCTGATTGGTCTGGTGAATAAAGGCGAATGGCGCAAGCCTTCCGACTGGGGAACTTTGGTCGCATGGTCGTGGGGAATCAGCAGAATCATTGATTTCTTTGAAAAAGAAAACGCTTGGGTAGATACCGAAAAAATTGCACTGACCGGACATTCCCGTTACGGCAAAGCAACGCTGGTGGCCATGGCCTACGATACCCGCATTGCTACCGCCTTCCCGAGTTCGTCGGGAGCGATGGGCATAGCGCCCTCCCGCCGTCACTGGGGCGAAGATTTGGAAAACTGTGTTTGGAATTCCGAATACCACTGGATTGCCGGAAACGCCATGCAATATGCCGGTGTGGACGAAAGCAGCACTGACGGTTATATGCCCCGTAAAGTAAAGCAAATGCCGGTGGACGCCGAGTCCTTGGTCGCTTTGTGCGCCCCGCGTCCGATTTTTATCGGTAGCGGTAGTCCTGATGCCGGCGATGCATGGGCAGATCCTTACGGACATTATCTTACGGCAGTAGCAGCAAGCCCTGTCTATGAATTGTTGAATAAAAAAGGCATTGTGATGGACGATGTAATGACCTATACCGGACAAAAAATACCAATGCCTGTAAGTAACAAAGACTATTTGCAAGGCGACATCGGTTATCGTCGGCATAGCGGCGGACACGAAGCCGCCCCGAATTATCCCGCATTCAAGAATTTTATACTGAAATATTGGTTAACAAACTAAAATACAAATATCATGAATACAAAAACATCCGAAGCCAAAGGATTTTACAAACTCTCGTGGATGGAGCGCATTGCGTTCGGCTCTGGAGATATGGCTCAAAATTTTATCTATCAAACAGTTACAACTTATCTGCTGTTTTTTTATACCAATGTGTACGGACTCGACCCTGCTTTTGCAGCTGCTATGTTCTTGGGTGTGAGAATTATAGATGCAATTTGGGATCCCATTCTCGGAGCGCTGGTAGATAAGTTTTCGACTCATTGGGGTAAATATCGCGGATGGATGCTGATAATGGCTCTTCCGCTCACGGCATTGATGGTACTGTGTTTTGTAGTACCCAATTTTGGTAAAATCGGCAAAGAAGTATATGCTTGCATAACTTATGTGGCGCTTTCGATGGTTTATACTACTATAAATGTGCCGTTTGGCGCACTTAATGCCGCACTTACCCGCGATCAGCACGAAATTACAATTCTCACCACAACCCGTATGTGGCTTGTGAATGTAGCACAAGTGGCTATTACTTATGGAGTTCCAACTATTGTAATCGCTTTTGCCGGTACAATGGACACTCCCGAAGCACGCGGCGGATGGCTTACAACCATTATTATCTACGGAGTTGTTGGTTTGGGCGCATTGATTTTTTCGTTTGCCGGAACCAAAGAACGTGTTGTAATTTCAAAAGAAGATTCTGCTAAAGTTAAAATTACCGATTTATTTGCCGAAATCAAACGCAATCCTCCTTTACGAATACTTTCACTTGTATTTATCACTGCATTTGGAATTATGGCTATCGGAAATTCGGCCGGAACTTATTTTATGAAATACAATATCGGTGACGAAAATTTAGTGGGTACATACAACGTAATTTCGGCATTGCCCGCTCTCATTATCTTGCCTTTTATGCCATGGTTGCGTAATGTATTCGGCAAAAAAGGACTGCTCTACCTTTCACTTGGCATTTCCTTTGTAGGGTATGTAGGATTGTTTTTAATTCCGGCAAATCAAGTTACACTAATTTTTGCAGCCCAAAGCATTCGTTCTATCGGATTCTGTGTGGTAGGTGCATTTATTTGGTCGCTTATTCCGGAGGCAATTACTTACGGCGAATGGAAAAGCGGTAAACGAATTTCTGGAATTGCTAACGCGCTAATTGGATTTTTCTTTAAATTCGGATTGGCGCTTGGCGGATTTGTACCCGGAATAATACTTTCCACTACCGGCTTCAATGCCAACCTCACAGTACAGGCAGATTCGGCTTTGTTTGGCATTCGACTTATTTTAGCAGCAATTCCGGCAGTACTTGTGTTGGTGCTAATGTACATTGTATCGTTCTACAACCTTACCGATGAACAGCTTGTTGAGTACGGAGTGGAAATTGAAGACAGGAGACAATTAGAAATTAAGAATTAAATAATTAAAATTTATGAAAACTATTTTTTATATCGGCGTTTTAGCGCTTTTAACAGTCGGATGCGGGCAAACGCCCCAAAGTAAGACTGCTACCTTGAGAGATGCACTGAAAGACAAGTTTTACATCGGAACTGCACTGAGTGTTAGTCAGTTTTCGGGTATTGATACACTTTCGGAAAGAGTTGCAAAAGAAAATTTCTCGGCGATAGTGCCGGAAAACTGTATGAAAAGCATGTTCTTGCAGCCCAAAGAAGGAGAATTCTTTTTCGATGAGGCTGA
>JAITNQ010000012.1 GCA_031290435.1 Candidatus Symbiothrix sp.
GTCGGGGATTGGAGTTGCATCTACATTCGGAGCCAATCGGCAGGCAGTAAACTGAACTACTGCAATATTTCAGGCGGCGGCGGTGGCAGCCCGGATTACAAGGCGCTTCTGATGGTGGAGACCGGCGCCGGCTCTCCTGTTTTTCATGCGTATCTGGAACTCAACAACACGACTTTTAGCAGGAGCCAGAGTTACGGCATTTATCTCGACCAATACAGTGACAGTCACAAATGTTATGTAACCGGCGGCGCAAACGCCAGTTTCAGCCAGTGCGCAAGCGGCAACGTAGCCCGCGAGGTCGGTGGCCGCATAGTAGGTGTTTATAGTACTCTTGCCGAAGCGTTGGCAGCGCAGTAAATGAATTAAGAATTGAGAATGAGAGAAAACCATTCTCCATAATACAAACCTCCCTCGGATTCGTTTCGGGAGAGGTTTGCTGTTTGCGGCAACGGCAGCCGCGGCAACAGACGAAACATGTTATCACAACGCATTGCAATCAGGGTACGGGGTCGTAACCCTGTCCGCCCCAAGGATGGCAACGGAGAATGCGTTTGGTAGCCAGCCAGACGCCTTTGAAAGGGCCATATTTTTTGATAGCCTGCAAGGCATATTCCGAACAAGTAGGCGTGTAACGACAAGATGCCGGTGTAAAGGGAGAAATGCAATATTTATAAAAAAATATCGGCAGCAAAGCGACAAAAATACAGGCCTTTTTCATGCAAAATAAAGGTGCTAATGCGACAATGTGCTGATGTGCTGATGTTCGGAAATTGACTTCGCTTTCAGGGCGATTAATATCCTGACGACTGCCGATTCTATTTCTTTATAATCGCAGAGTGTATTTCCCACAAACAGGAATGCAAGCAAGAGTCCGCTTTTGTTTTCCAAAAGATGATTTACCAATGGGTGTTTGTTCCGGCGGTAGGCCTCCTTGACTAACCTTTTTAGCCGGTTCCTTTTTACCGCTCGTTTGAATTTTTTCTTGGGGACACTCACCAAAATAGCGGATGGAGCGCCTGATAATGGCTTCTCTCTAAGATATACCACACGCAAAGGAAAAGAAACAAACGACGCGCCCTTTTCAAATAAAAGATCAATTTCCTTTTGGGCGGAAATACGTTCTTCTTTTTTTAAAGTATTCCGGTTCTCCAAAGGGATTTATTTCTTTCCACCCTTAGGTGGTTTCGGCAGGGATTTCAAATATTTATCCAACGCAGCAGTCATGGAGGGAGATTCCGGAGTCGGCGCTTCAATATCCAAGCGTAAACCGGCATCCCTGACAGCTTTCGCTGTTGTTGGACCAAAAGTTCCGATAACCGTCTCATTCTGCTCAAAATCAGGAAAATTCTTCATCAATGAAGCAATTCCCATTGGAGAGAAAAACAAAAGAATATCGTAATCGAAATCTTCATCAGCAGTAAAATCATTACTCACTGTCCGGTACATGATAGCCTTATCGTACTTTATTTTTTTATCATCCATCGCCTTAATCAAATCTTCTTTGTGAACATCCGAAACCGGCACCAGAAAAATTTCCTTGTTGTGTTTGTTAATGTAGATAATCAAATCTTCTGTCCGACCGGAAGCAGGATAGAAAATTTTACGTTTTCTGAAGATAGTGTATTTCTGCAAATAAACTGCAATCGCTTCTGTTACACAAAAATATTTCATAGTCTCCGGAATTTGTATCCGAAGTTCTTCACACAAACGAAAAAAATGATCAATACCTGTTTTAGCGGTAAAAATAACAGCTGTATGATCTAAAATATTAATTCTTTGCGCCCGAAAATCTTTCGCACTTACCGGATCTATTTTAATAAACGGCCGAAAAACAATGCTTACGCCAAATTTTTCAGCTATATCAAAATAAGGAGACTTTTCAGTCTTTGGTTCGGGCTGAGAAACAAGAATTTTCTTTACATTTGAATCCATAAAGTATCCTTTTGCACTATATTAAATAGATAAATAAAACCTCGGTATATTAATAACAGAGGTATTATTTCTTGGGTGCAAAGGTACAAAATAAAATAAAGCAAAAGCCCTTTCTTTTGAAAAAATAACAAATAAATTTTATAAAATACTATTATTAAGAGAATAAACAGATACAAAAGAAAGAAATACATACAAAATACATAAGCCTTTTCGACATAGAATAAAATCAAAGTCGGAATAAACAAAATGGTTCCGCTTAAACAAACTATGGAAAAAAAACTGTTTTCCCACTTGTGAACCATTTCTTTTTTAAAAAAAACAGTGCCGACTAACAAATAACTTAGGTATTTATACAAAATAAAAATTATCAATAACAAGGAGGTCATTCCCATGAAAATAAACATTTGAACCGGCATTGTTGAGGATAATATCTTTTCATGGACAACTTGACAATAAATAATAATAGAGATGATGAGAACGGATTGAAAACCCAGCATCAGTTTATTCAACAGTTCATTGTTCAAGGATTCAAAAAAAATACTTTGTTGATCATTGTGCCGGAACAAACTGCTTAGCATCGAAGATAACAACTTAGCTCTTTGGCTGATGACGTATACAAATATTAAAAAACAGGCAAGAAACACGATAAATCCCCAATTATTCGTTTTATTCCTTGCGGATATAGGTTCGCTTCGCAGTTCGGTAAACTGCGCAGAATAGGTAATATTACTTGCCTTTGAAACATCGGCATAACAAAACAGGGAAGGAATTAAAAGCGGATCGGACATTTTTGCAGACAGCTAAAGATTTAAAAAATCGGATTCCAGAATTATATGCAACGCTTCTTCAGGAGAATTGGCCACTTGCCACAGACCGGACAGATTGTGGGTCATGAAATTTTCCCGGTAAAGTTTGTCTATCATAGCCAGAAGGTCGTTGTAAAAACCATTTACGTTCAGTATGATAACCTTATGTGTATAAAGGCCTAACTGTTTCCACGCGATAATTTCCAACAACTCTTCCAAGGTGCCTACTCCACCCGGAAGGGCAATGCAAGCATCTGATTTTTCCGCCATGGTAAGTTTCCTGACATGCATATCGGGCGTAACAATCAGGTTCGTGATTGCGGGATGTACCCAACCGGCATTGACCATGAAGCGGGGAATAATGCCGCAAACCTCTCCTCCGTTTTCCAAAACGACATCGGTGAGCGTAGCCATCAACCCACTGTTACCGGCTCCGTTAATACAAGTTATCTGATTTATTGCCAACAATTTCCCTAACTCCCGAGCTGCCTGAAAATACTGGGGAGGAATATGGGAACTTGAAGCCGCATATACAGTGATTGTTTTTATTTCATGCATATTTTTATTTCGAATTATCTGCAAAATTAGCAAAAATTCCGCTACCCCCAATTTTAATTTTTTGCCAATTGATAAAAAAGCCGTATTTTTGTATTCTCTTTATAAATAATAAAAAATTATGTCTGAAATTTTATTAGCAAATTTGCCTTACAAGGTAGCCGATATTCATCTGGCCGACTTTGGCCGGAAAGAAATAGAAATCGCCGAACATGAAATGCCGGGTTTGATGGCGCTCCGTAAAAAATACGGAAACGATAAGCCCCTGAAAGGCGCACGTATAACCGGTTCTTTGCACATGACCGTCCAGACGGCGGTGCTGATCGAAACCTTGGTTGAATTAGGAGCAGATGTCCGTTGGGCCAGTTGCAATATATTTTCTACCCAAGACCATGCCGCGGCTGCAATTGCTACCGCCGGCATTCCTGTTTTTGCATGGAAAGGCGAAACATTGGAAGAATATTGGTGGTGCACCGACCAAGCGCTTCGTTTTCCAGACGGAAAAGGGCCGAACTTGATTGTCGACGACGGAGGAGATGCAACACTTTTAATCCACTGGGGTTATAGCGCCGAAAACGACGCTTCGTCTATTGACCGGAAAGGCGGCAATCATGAAGAACAAGTTATCTTAGACACATTGCAGGGTATCCTGAAAGAAGACAATACCCGCTGGCGCCGGACGGTAGCGGAATTGAAAGGTGTTTCGGAAGAGACGACTACAGGCGTTCACCGTTTGTACCAAATGCTCGAAAGAGGTGAATTATTGATTCCGGCGATTAATGTAAACGATTCGGTTACCAAATCGAAATTCGACAATCTCTACGGCTGCCGCGAATCCTTGGCCGATGGAATCAAACGGGCTACCGATGTGATGATTGCCGGAAAAGTGGTCGTTGTATTAGGCTATGGCGATGTAGGAAAAGGCTGTTCGAAATCCATGCGTTCTTATGGCGCCCGGGTCTTGGTAACGGAAATAGATCCCATCTGCGCCTTACAGGCTGCAATGGAAGGCTTTGAAGTGACCACGATAGAGAAGGCCGTGAAAGAAGGCAATATTTTTGTGACAACTACCGGAAACCGCGATGTGATTACCATCGACCACCTGAAGCAAATGAAAGACCAGGCGATTGTCTGCAACATCGGCCATTTCGACAACGAAATACAGGTCGATAAGTTGGTGAATTATCCGGGAATACAACATACCAACATCAAACCGCAAGTCGATAAATATACTTTCCCCACGGGAAATGCCATATTCCTGTTGGCTGAAGGACGCTTGGTAAACTTGGGATGCGCTACCGGACACCCCTCTTTCGTGATGAGTAACTCTTTCACCAACCAAACTTTGGCACAATTGGATTTGTGGAAAAACAACTACGAAATCAATGTTTATCGTTTGCCGAAATATTTGGATGAAGAGGTAGCCCGCCTGCATCTGGCCAATATTGGGGTTGAGTTGACGAAACTGACTCCGGAGCAAGCCGCATATATTGGTGTAAATGCGGACGGTCCCTATAAACCCGAACATTACAGGTATTGATGGGCAATTTATATCGCAGCAAAGCGCCTTTCAGGTTGGGAATTGCCGGCGGCGGCACCGATGTATCCCCGTATTCCGATTTGTACGGCGGCGCCATCCTCAATGTGGCCGTCAACTTATTTGCTTACGCAACCATCCGTCCCTTGACGGATGGGAAAATCCGGTTTATCCATACGAACGAGCAGATTACCGAGGAATTTGAATCTGCGGCACAACTCCCTTTGGAAGGAGAACTGCTTTTGCAAAGAGGTATTTACAACTCTATGGTTTCCCGTTTCAACAACGGGAAACCACTGTCTTTCGAATTAACGACCAGCATGGACGTCTCTTCCGGGTCAGGTTTGGGAACTTCTTCCACCTTGGTGGTGAGTATACTCGGCGCATTTGCGGAATGGTTGAAATTGCCCTTGGGAAAATACGACATTGCCCATTATGCTTACGAAATCGAGCGCTTGGATTTACAAATGGCAGGCGGAAAGCAAGACCAGTATTCGGCTACTTTCGGAGGCGTTAATTTCATGGAATTTCTCGAAGACGACAAAGTGATTGTCAATCCTTTGCGCATCAGCAACCATATCCTGCAGGAATGGGCTTTCGACACGGTACTGTTCTACACGAATTTGCAGCGTAAATCATCGCACATCATTGAAGAACAGGCAGAAAACGTAAAAAACAAAAAGACCGAATCGCTTGAAGCCATGCACCGGGTAAAACAAGAAGCTTTCCGGATGAAAAACAGTTTGTTGCGGGAAGAACTGGTATCTTTGGGCGAAGCCTTGAATACCAGTTGGGTCAACAAGAAAAAAATGGCGCGTCATATTTCCAACGAACAGATTGATACTATTTATGAAACAGCCATCCGGAACGGCGCTATGGGTGGAAAAATTTCCGGTGCGGGCGGCGGCGGATTCATGTTTTTCTATTGTCCCGGAAATACCCGTTATCAGGTTTCCGAAGCCCTGAACGAATTGGGATATGGAAAAACCCTTCCCTTTGAATTTTGTAAAAAAGGATTGACGACATGGACAGTAAAAGAATAATTAACGAACGCTTGGAAGCGCATCTGGAAACCATTCGCAATATCATGGCCGATGAAGGTTTAGTGGAAACCATCCGGGCTGTTGTCGGCGAAATCGTTTCCTGTTTCCGGAACGGAGGCAAAGTTTACTTTTGTGGCAACGGAGGCAGTGCGGCCGACGCCCAACACTTAGCTGCGGAATTTTCCGGTAGGTTTTATCTCGACAGGGAAACATTACCGGCAGAAGCCTTGCACTGCAACACATCCTACCTGACGGCCGTATCCAACGATTACTCTTTCGACATTATTTATGCCCGCCTGATTAAAGGCCTTGGGCAAAAAGGCGATATGCTGGTCGGTTTATCAACTTCCGGTAATTCATTGAACATCATTAAAGCATTCGAGATTTGCCGGGAAAAAGGTATTCAAACGATTGGCTTCACCGGCGAAAACGGCGGAAAAATGCGCCAATTGTCCGATTATCTGATTAATATCCCTGCTTCGGACACGCCACGCATTCAGGAAGCCCATATAACCATCGGCCACATCATTTGCGAATTGGTGGAAACGACATTGTTCGCTAAATCCTAAAAACGGCGATGGAAGCGATTATTCTGGCAGGAGGATTGGGAACACGATTGCAATCGGTTGTGCAAGATGTACCTAAGTGCATGGCGCCCGTAGCAGGCGAACCTTTTCTGTTCTACTTGCTGAAAGATTTGGAAACTGCCGGATTTCAACATGTCATACTCGCCTTGGGTTATAAACACGAAGTGGTGACACAATGGATTTCCACCTGTAAAACAGCTTTGAAAATAAGTTTTGTGGTGGAAAACGAACCACTCGGCACGGGAGGGGCTGTGAAATTGTCATTGGCGCAAACAAGCCGGGAAGCGGTTTTCACACTTAACGGCGATACTTTTCTGGCATTGAATTATCCGGCCATGATGGCTTTTCACAATGAAAAAAAAGCTGCTGCTACCTTAGCCCTGAAAGAGATGCACCATTTCGAACGTTACGGTATGGTGGAAACCAATGAAGACGCCCGTATTGTCCGTTTCAGAGAAAAACAATATTGTGACCGGGGATTTATCAACGGAGGCGTTTACGTCATTAACCGAAATGTGCTGGACGGCTTTCCCGAAAAATTTTCCTTGGAGAAAGATTTTTTTGAACCCCAAGTCTCTGCCGGACAATTAGCGGCTTTCCCTACGTCGGGCTATTTTATTGATATCGGCGTCCCGGAAGACTATCACCGCGCCCAAATTGATTTCTACGATGGAAAAACTCTCGTATGATACCTTATTTTTAGACCGGGATGGCGTGATTAACGTGCACATTCCCAACGATTATGTAAAATCGGTCGATGAATTTATTTTTATCGACGGCGTCCCGGAAGCAATACGTATACTTTCTTTATTATTTACACGTATTGTGGTTGTGACAAATCAACGGGGTGTAGGAAAAGGTCTTATGAATCAGGCGGATTTGGAGAATATTCACGCTTACATGACGGAAACAATTTTTGCGCACGGAGGTAGAATCGACCGGATTTATGTCGCCACAACTTTGGATAATGCGCATCCCGACCGGAAACCGAATACCGGCTTGGCGCTTCAGGCAAAACGGGATTTTCCCGATCTGGATTTTTCCCGCAGTCTGATGGCGGGCGACAGCCTGTCGGATATGCAATTCGCCAATAATGCCGACATTCCCGCCGTGTTGATAGGAAATAAATACAAAGATGAAACAATTGCTTCCGTCAGGATTCACGCTCGTTTCCCGGATTTGATTACCTTTGCCGAGCATTTGATACAAACTCCCGACTCCCCCTTCAGGGGGCGGGGGCACATTAGCACATTGTCACATTAGCACATTTATTTACACATGAAAATAGCTTATTTATCGACTTTTTATCCTTTCCGGGGCGGTATCGCCCAGTTCAATGCAAACTTGTACAAAGTACTGCAAAAAGAGCATGAAGTCATCCCTTTTACCTTTAAGCGGCAATATCCGAAAATTCTTTTTCCAGGTAAAACCCAGTATATTACGGAGAACGACAGCGCTCCTACCATCGACAGTATTCCGGTGTTAGACACAGCCAATCCGCTGACTTATGCGGCAAGCACCGGACGAATTGCCAAAGAACATCCGGATGTGCTGATCATGAAATATTGGATGACCTACTTTGCGCCCTCTTTGGGAACAGTCGCTCAAAAATTGAAAAAACAAGGCTGTAAGGTTATTACCGTATTAGATAATGTGATTCCACATGAACCGCATTTTTTCGATAAACCGTTGACAAAATGGTTTCTGAAACAAAATTCGGGTTTTGTCGCTATGAGTGAGGCTGTACGGAACGACCTTTTAAGCCTTTATCCGGAAGCTCTTTACACATTGCTTCCACATCCTTTGTACGACCATTTCGGAGAAAAAACGAATAAACAAGCCGCTTGTATGCAGTTGGGTATTGATTCGGCGAAGAAAATACTGCTTTTCTTCGGACTGATTCGCGATTACAAAGGATTGGATTTACTGATTGACTCCCTCTCTCTCTTAGACGAATCGTATCACCTGATAATTGCCGGTGAATCATATGGCGATTTCGGCAAATACAACCGGCAGATTGAGGCTTCTCCGGCCAAGCAACGAATAACGGTTCTGAACCGCTACATTGATGATAATGAAGTCCCATTGCTGTTTTCAGCTTCCGATTTGTTGGTCATTCCCTACCGTTCGGCTACCCAAAGCGGGGTTATCCCCATTGCTTATCATTTTGAAGTTCCTGTTTTGGCAACCGATGTCGGCGGGCTGAAAGAAACCATTGAAAAAGCGGGAACAGGTCTTATTTGTCTTCCTCAGACGGAAAATATAGCGCAGGGTATCCAATGTTTATTTCAGCTTGGGAAAGAGCGTTTTATAGCCAATATCCGGAAAGAAAAACAATTGCTTTCATGGGAAATTTTTGCCGGGAAATTGCTCGCTTTTGCCGAACAGTTATAAATTTGTAGCCTTAGCCCAATACACCCTCCGATACCTTATTGTACTTTTTACAATAAGCTCTCTGTCATTGCTGGTGCCTGTGCCTTTTAGGGTATGACCCGCAATCCCATAAGAATAAGCATTTAAGGCCTATCAGGGGATTGCGAGTCGTTGCCCGTAATGACAAAAGCCACGTTACCTAACAATCACTTTCTCTATTTTCACCGTATTTCCGCTTACAACCTTTACGATGTAAACGCCGACGGCAAGACCCTCTATCTTGTGTGTGCTTGTCCTAACTTGTTCATTATAAACCATTGAGCCTTGCAGGTTATACACCATCACTTGGCGCAAAGGATGTGTCGACACTACTTGCAATGTACCGGGACGAGAGGCATATATCCGGACAGTTTCCGATGCAATCGTTTCTATGCCGGTGGAAATTTTATTCAGCCGGATAAAGAAACGGCTTTCGTTGGCGACTATCTTCCCTCCGGACTGTTCGGGTACATAATTGAACTTGTATTCGTATTGTACTTTGTCCGTCAGTTCGATTTCTTTATTTGTTTCCGTATCCAACAGGAAAATACGTGCATTGTAAGTATCCATGCCGCTAAAGGCAAAACTTATTTCGCCATTATGGTTCGTAGCTATTACCAAGGGAACAAGCGTTTCTCCGGTGATTTCGCCCAAGACGTTGACGGC
>JAITNQ010000039.1 GCA_031290435.1 Candidatus Symbiothrix sp.
TTTTTTATTACAAATTAATACATTTAAAAATTATGGCATTTAGAGCGAACCTTAAATTTGAAGGCAAAGAATACGATGTCCTTCAATGTGATTATTCATTCCGTAGGGATGTGGATTTAAAAGGTCGTCCGGCCTCGAATGTGTATGGCGGGACAATTAATCTGGAAGTAGAGTCAACAGAAGATTCTACTATTATTGCGCAAATGGTCAATCAGTTTAAGCCGAATTCGGGAACAATCACCTTTAATAAAGGTGACGAAGAGGCAAAAATGAAAGAACTCTCTTGGGAAAACGGCTACGTAATCAAGTATGCCGAAGCTTTGGACGTAGTAGGCAAAGACCCGATGAAAATCAATTTTGTAATTTCCGCCCAGAAAATCAAAATGGAAGGCGTGGAAATTGAACAAAAATGGCCGAAGTAACTACAAATTAATTATTAACAATTATTAACGACTAAATTTACAAATTATGTCATTTAGAGCAAATTTAAGTTTTGAAGGTAAAGAATTTGATGTGATCAAATGTCATTACTCCGTAGAACGCGAAGTAGATTCGAAAGGCTGTCCCTCGTCCAACTTGTATGGAGGAAAAGTTTATATCAAGGTAGAATCGACAACGGATGTTTCCATTATCAATCAAATTTTAGATGTGTTTAATATGAATTATTATGACTATTATTGAAGCGGTAAAAAATTTGGCAAACGACAATGTCATTATGGATAGTTATACGAATTTTGACAATCATAAGCAATATTGGATCTTTTCAAAAAATAGATACTTAATGCCCACCGGTCAAGCATCAAAACCCCCAGCTATACCTTCAAGCAAAACTGAGATGAATCGATGGTGGAGAGATTTAAAAGATAGGCAAAAACGTGTTTTGTATTCATCTTTGAATAAAGAAAGGTATCCACAGTCGATTTCAGAAAAGGAGTTTGACAAAATTAAAAAGGTCTATGATAAATGGCCTTTAGGAGATATTGCTGCTTTTGGTGGGGCTCATGTTGAGATTGTAACTAGCGTTGATGGCAACTCATTCTGTTCAATTGGCGCTGAGAGAGGAAGTGGTATCTTTTTGGGATTATTAAGAAGCCCAAATGGAGTTGAAGTTTGTGGATATGAAATTATTGCTCAAAATAGATATATAGATAATGATAAAATTAAATTCAGAAGAGTGTAAATGAAAAGGAAAGTGTTATATTTTTTGCTTTTCTTGTTGTTATTCACAGGAATATATATATTACTATTCAGTTTATGTAATCTGTTTATTGATCACCATTATTATTTTAAAGATTTGTATGTGGATATTTTATTTTCTTTATATCAAATACTAATTTCTATTTTATTGTTTACAATATGGGAGGTAAAAAAAACAGTAAATTATAAAACGGGATTATTACAAATACTATTTTCTTTTCTTTTATTATCTTGTATTTGGTATTTTAGAGAACAGTATATCCCTTCTGATTTCATAGTAAATTACATTTTTTCCATAAAAGGTTTTTTATACATAGAGGCGCCTATTATACTCGCTTTTTTTGTTAGTTATATGATAAAGAATTATTTACAAAATAAACTCATTATATTATGGCAGAATTAAACTTGGTCGAGACCACCGTAACAATAGCCGGGCAAAAAGTCCACTTCGCACGGATGCATTTGATCCAGAAGTTCAACGCCCACCATCGCATTGAAATCGAAATCGACTTCGAAGAGTTTGGACCCTGGATGGAAGACCCCGTTCCAATAATTCGGTATATAGGTGAAGACCTGAATGTTACGATGCAGCACAGGCAGACGGGCGAACAAAACCTGTTCAAAGGCGTTATCACCAACGTATCGTTTTCCGGATATCACGGGCAACAAAATTCGGTGATCATCACCGGCGCCAGTCCTACCATAAAATTGGACGGTACGCCTGCGATGGATTCCTTTATGGATTTGCCCTTGCAGCAAGTAGTCGATGAAGCGGTAGCAAATTCCGGCAATGGCGGTTCTGTAACCGTCAAGCCGAAATTCGGTTCAAAATTAGACTACGTATGTCAGTACAACGAAAGTTGTTTTGACTTCCTGAACCGGCTCAGCTGGCAGTTTGGGGAATGGTTTTTCTACGATGGGCTGGATACCTATTTCGGGATGAAACGGGGTGACAGCGCCACCTTGGAATATGACAAGGAAATGACCTATTTCGATTTGTCGGCCAATCTGGTACCCCAGAAATTCACCCGCCTGCAATATCTGCATCATGACGATAAAGAGATAGATACGGATGATCCATCCGATGTTCCGGGCGTCCGTGGTTACCTGCAGGTAGCGCTTGATCAGTCCAAAGCGGTTTACACCTCAGAGGCTTACCGGCCCTTGCTGCCCGATATCAACACGAAAAAAGACTTGGACGATTTGGTGAAAGCCGAAAAAAGCCGTGTAGTCGGGGAAATGCTTATTATGCGGGGTAAAACCCAAACCTGCAAAGTGAAGATAGGAAGCAGAGTGAAAATCAGGTTGCCGGAGAGGATGAATGTAACTGTCAAAAGTGTAGACACTTTCTTAA
>JAITNQ010000051.1 GCA_031290435.1 Candidatus Symbiothrix sp.
TTTTCAGTCGCTGAATTTCGCTTTCAGGAACTCCCGGTTCAGTCGGGCGATGTTGCTGATGGATACGCCTTTCGGACATTCCGATTCGCAAGCCTTGGTGTTGCTACAGCTACCGAAACCCAATTCATCCATCTTGGCTATCATGGCTTTAGCGCGGGCTTTGGCTTCTACCTTACCTTGCGGCAATAGAGCCAACTGGCTGACTTTGGCCGAAACGAACAACATGGCCGAACCGTTCTTACATGCGGCAACGCAAGCGCCGCAACCAATACAGGAGGCTGCATCCATGGCTTCGTCGGCGTCAATCTTGGAAATAGGAATTGCATTGGCGTCGGGAATGCCGCCGGTATTGACCGAAACATAACCGCCTGCTTGGATAATCTTGTCGAATGCCTGACGGTCAACCGTCAAGTCGCAGATGACGGGGAAAGCCGCCGAACGCCACGGTTCTACGGTAATCGTATCGCCGTCATTGAAATGACGCAAATGCAACTGGCAGGTCGTAATCAGGTTGTCGGGGCCGTGCGGATGTCCGTTGATATACAGCGAACACATACCGCAGATACCTTCGCGGCAATCGTTGTCGAATACAACCGGTTCTTTGTCCTCGCCGATTAGTTTTTCGTTCAGAATGTCTAACATTTCCAGAAACGAAGTGTCGCCGGAGATACCGTCCAATTTATAGGTTTCAAAACCTCCTTTGGCTTTAGGGCCTTTTTGGCGCCAAACTTTTAATGTGATATTTATTACTTTTTCCATGACTTTTTACGATTTATAATTTCTTTGTTGACGCACTACAAACTCGTAATCGAGCGTTTCCTTGATGAGTTCCGGGTCTTTATCATCACTCTTATATTTCCAGCAGGAAGCGTAAGAATATCTTGCATCGTCGCGCAAGGCTTCCCCTTCAGGCGTCTGATACTCTTCGCGAAAGTGTCCTCCGCAGGATTCGTTCCGGTTCAGACCGTCGAGCGCCATCAATTGTCCTATTTCGATGAAATCGGACAAACGAAGCGCTTTTTCCAATTCGGTATTCAAAGCGTCGGCTTCACCCGGAATACGAACATTCGACCAAAATTCCTTTTTCAACTCTTTGAGTTTAACCAAAGCGGTTTCCAAAGATTGTTTGGTACGCGCCATTCCTACATATTCCCACATGATATGACCCAATTCCTTATGCAAGGAATCGACCGAACGTATTCCTTTGATATTCATCAGTTGGGAAATTTTTTCATTGATTGCTTTTTCTACCTCTACAAATTCCGGCAAATCGGTGCTGAAACGCGGTACGCGAATTTGGTCGGCCAGATAATTCTGAATGGTATAAGGCAGCACGAAATAGCCGTCGGCTAATCCTTGCATCAGTGCGGAAGCTCCCAGCCGGTTGGCGCCGTGGTCGGAGAAATTGGACTCGCCAATGGAAAAACAGCCCGGAATGGTTGTCATCAATTCATAATCGACCCAGATACCACCCATCGTATAGTGAATGGCCGGATAAATCATCATCGGGGTTTCGTAGGGATTGTCGTCCGAAATTTTTTCGTACATCTGAAACAAGTTACCGTAACGGGCTTCAACGGTTTTCAATCCCAAACGGTTGATGGCGTCGGAAAAATCAAGATATACGGCCAATCCTGTATTGTTGACGCCAAAACCGGCATCGCATCTTTCTTTGGCGGCACGGGAAGCCACGTCACGCGGAACCAAGTTTCCGAAAGCCGGATACCTGCGCTCCAAGTAATAATCACGTTCTTCTTCGGGTATTTGCGTAGGTTTTAATTTGCCTTCGCGTATTGCCTGTGCATCTTCCTTTTTTTGAGGAACCCAAATGCGACCATCGTTGCGAAGCGACTCCGACATCAATGTCAATTTGGACTGGAATTCTCCGTGAACGGGAATACAAGTAGGGTGAATTTGCGCGTAAGCCGGATTGGCAAACAGAGCGCCTTTGCGGTAAATCTGCATCGCTGCCGAACCGTTGGAGTTCATGGCATTGGTCGAAAGGAAAAAAGTGTTGCCGTAACCGCCTGAAGCGATAACTACCGCATGTGCGGCAAAACGTTCAACTTTTCCTGTTACCAAATTGCGAGCAATAATGCCCCGGGCGCGTTCTAAGCCATTATCATCCTTTATCAGAACAATATCCAACATCTCGTGGCGGGTAAACATTTCAACGCTACCTTTGTGAATCTGGCGGCTCAAAGCCGAATAGGCGCCCAACAACAATTGTTGTCCGGTTTGTCCTTTTGCATAAAAAGTACGGGAAACCTGTGCACCGCCGAAAGAACGGTTGTCCAACAAACCGCCGTATTCACGGGCGAAAGGAACTCCTTGAGCCACACATTGGTCGATGATGTTGTTGGAAACTTCAGCCAAACGGTAAACGTTGCCTTCGCGAGCGCGATAGTCGCCGCCCTTGATGGTATCGTAGAACAAACGGTAAACCGAGTCGCCATCGTTCTGGTAATTCTTTGCCGCATTGATACCTCCTTGCGCCGCAATAGAGTGTGCACGACGCGGTGAATCCTGAATACAGAAATTCAAAACCTTGAATCCCAACTCGCCAAGGGAAGCGGCAGCTGAAGCGCCGGCCAGTCCGGTACCGACCACGATAATATCCAAACGGCGTTTATTCGCCGGATTTACCAATTTCTGGTGGTCTTTATAATTTATCCATTTCTCAGCCAATGGGCCTTTTGGGATTTTTGCATCTAATTTTGCCATAATTTTAATGAATTTAAATGAAGTTGAAACTAAAATTAAATTCCACAACAAGCGCCTCCGCAAAAGAGCGCTTTGCAAGTGAAATAAATCGGAACGACCGCAAAACCAATAATGATAATAGTCGCAACGACATTCGAAATAACTTTCCAACGAGGAAACCATGTTTTACCATTTAAGCCCAAAGTTTGGAAAGCACTCCAGATACCATGTGTTAAATGAAGCCAGATTGCCGCCAACCAAATAAGGTAGACGATTGCATAACAAGGGCTTGAAAAAAGGTTAATAACCAAAGCCGAACCTTCGTGCACCGCATCAGGTGATTGAATAAGTTCTGCAAACTGCATGTTGTACCAGAAGTTCCACAAGTGAAGGAGCAAACCCAGTACAACGACCAATCCCAATACGTACATGTTCTTTGCAGACCATTCGGTTTTCGTTTTGTTGGAAGAAACATACTTGTTCGCACCCCTGGCTTTCCGATTCTGAAGCGTAAGCAAGCTTGCATAACAAATATGAATCACCACTCCTGCTGCCAGACCCAAAGTAGCTACAAGCGCATACCAGTTGGCTCCAAGAAATTCACAAATCATATCGTAACCTTCCGTAGAGAAAACCAACACAAGGTTCATAGACATGTGAAACAGCAAAAACAAGACAAGGAAGATACCGGAGATGCCCATGATAAACTTCCTTCCAATAGAAGAATTTAATAGCCAATCCATAAATTTTGTTTTTAGTTGTATAGTTTTAATATCTGTCTGCAAAAGTACGTTAAAATTTGGCAATTTACAAGTATTTGAAGGAGAATTAGCGATAATTTGTCGAAAAAAAATTTATCTTTGTCCAAAAAATTAGAAAAAACAAAGAAAATTTTGTACGAATTAATCACCATATTAGGCCCTACTGCATCAGGAAAAACCGCTTTCGCAGCAGCATTAGCATACGAATTGGATACTGAAATCATCAGCGCCGATTCTCGACAGGTATACCGAGACATGACCATCGGCACGGGTAAAGATTTATCCGATTATGTAGTTCACGGAAAACAAATCCCCTATTATTTAATTGATATTTGCCGACCGGGAGAAAAATACAATGTCTTTCAATTTCAACACGATTTTCATACGGCGTTTGCCGGTATAAAAGCCAAAGGAAAACTGCCTGTCCTTTGCGGCGGAAGCGGCCTGTATATCGAATCGGTTCTGAAAGGCTACAAACTGCTTGATGTTCCCGAAAATCCGGCTTTGCGGGAAAGACTGAAAAACAAAAGCTTAGCTGAGTTGGAACAATTGCTCGAATCGTATAAAAAATTACACAACAAAACCGAAGTTGATTCGGCCCAAAGAGCCATCCGGGCCATTGAAATTGAAGAATTTTACCTCACCCTGAAACCCGAAAAGAGAGACTTTCCGCCTGTCGACAGCCTGATAATCGGCATAGACATCAATCGCGAACTGCGAAGGGAAAAAATCAGCCATCGCCTGAAAAGCCGCCTCGAAGAAGGCCTGTTGGACGAAGTAAAAACGCTGATACAATCAGGAATTCCGGCCGAAGATTTGATTTATTACGGACTCGAATACAAATACCTGACGCTTCATCTTACCGGCAAATTAAGCTATACCGAAATGTATACCCAATTGGAGACCGCCATTCACCGGTTTGCCAAACGACAAATGACTTGGTTTCGGGGCATGGAACGAAAAGGTTTTGCTATTCATTGGTTAAAAGCGGAAATGCCCATAGAAGAAAAAATAAACCATGTGAAATCTTTATTGTAAAAATAATTGATAAAATGTACGAGAAAAACAAAATATTCCATTACTAATGGAATAAATATTGTGTTAGTAATGGAATATTTATTTTGTTGGTAATGGAATAAATATTTTGTTAGTAATAGAATATTTATTATCTTTGTAACGTAATATTATTGAAATAGTATGAAAAGTTCTATAATAAAAACAGTTGCGGAAGAGCAACGAGAATTTTTGCTCACTTCCGACAGTGGTTTCCAGCGGAAAGAATTGTGCGCTTTGCCCGATTTAAGTTCGTATGTGCTGATAATTTCGGGCATACGCCGTTGCGGAAAAAGTACGCTGCTCAAACAATTTCTGAAAAGCAAACACAAAGATGCCTTTTTCTTTAATTTTGAGGATATTCGTCTGTATGATTTTTCGATTGACGATTTCCCGATTTTAGACAAATTTATCAACAATTCGGGAGAAAAAGTATTATTTTTTGATGAAATTCAGATAGTTAAGGGATGGGAACTGTTTGTCCGACAAAAGTTGGAACAGGGCTTTCAGGTGGTTTTGTCGGGTTCAAATGCCAATCTTTTGAGTCGCGAATTGGGAACAAAACTCACAGGCAGGCATATTACGCGCGAACTTTACCCATTTTCTTACAGCGAATTTTGTAGTTATAAAAATCTTGCAGCCGACAAACAATCTGTGTTGGAATACCTTGGAACAGGCGGTTTCCCCGAAGTTGTGAAAAGCGACAATAATGAAATTTTGCAATTTTTGATAGAAGATATTCTGAACCGCGATATTGCGGTACGTTATGGCATTAGAAATGTTTCTTTGCTCAAACGGCTTTGCTCTTTTTTGCTTTCAAATGCCGGTAATTTATTGTCGCCGAATAAATTAAAAAATGCAATAGGTATAAAGTCCGCCTCAACTATTTTGGATTATTTTTCGTATTTTGAATCGTGTTATTTGCTCAATTTGATGCCGAAGTTTGCCTTTTCGGCAAAAGCGCAAATGCTTGCACCTAAAAAACTATATATCAATGACACAGGGCTGATAAAAATCGGTTCAACGGCTTTTTCGGAAAATTCGGGGCATTTGCTGGAAAATGTTGTTTTTTATCATTTACTGCGAAAAAGCAAGGAACTTTTTTATTTCAATGAAAACGGCAAAGAATGTGATTTTGCGCTGCTCAAAAACGGGAAATGCAAGGAATTGGTACAGACTTGTTGGGAACTCAACACTGACAACGAAAACAGAGAGATTGGCGGTTTATTCGAAGCAATGCACTATTTTAAACTTGACACAGGAACAATCGTTACATTCGACGCCAACGACTTGATAAAAAAAGATGGAAAAACCATCAATGTTGTTGCGGCAAGCGAATTTTTGGAATAAAAAAATCTGTATAAATGTAGGAATAGCATCAATTAAATGATTACCTTTGTTCTTTTATTCGTAAAGCTATGGCAAAAAAGAAAGCAAGAGGGGCAAAACCGGATAATCGGTTGACAAAAAAAGAAATGATAAACCGGGTTGTCCGCCTTTTCAATGCTTGTCCCAAGGAAGCAATGAACTATAAACAGGTTAGCGCGGAAATAGGCGCTACTTCTCAGGTGAATAAGTTAATGGTCGCCGGTATACTCAACGACCTGGCGGAAGAAGAGTATCTGGCGGAAATAGACCGAGGCAAATACAAACTGAACGGCCTGGGAACACTGGCTGTCGGAAAATTCGAAAGACGTTCGAACGGAAAAAACTCTTTTGTCCCGGAAGACGGTGGTAATCCGCTTTTTGTTGCAGAACGAAACTCCATGCATGCCATGAACGGCGATAAAGTAAAGGTGCAGATTCTCGCAAAAAGGAAAGGCCTTACCCCTGAAGCCGAAGTGATAGAAATCCTCGAAAGATATAGAACCACTATTGTCGGAATCATAGAAATCGGTAAATACCAGGCCTTTTTGCTGACTGACAGCAAGATTTTAGCCAATGATATTTTTATCCCGAAAGATAAACTGAAAGGAGCCAAAGATGGACAAAAAGCATTGGTGAAAATCATCGAATGGCCGGATAAAGCCAATAATCCAATAGGTGAAGTAGTTGATGTACTGGGAGATGTGGGAAATAATCAAACGGAAATGCACGCTATTCTGGCGGAATTCGGTTTGCCCTACAAATATCCGGAAAATGTAGAAAAAGCAGCTTCAAAAATCCCGACGAAAATAACAAGCGAAGACATCCGGTTACGGGAAGATTTCCGGGATGTAACCACTTTTACCATTGACCCGAAAGACGCCAAAGATTTCGATGACGCCTTGTCGTTTGGGAAATTGAAGAATGGCAACTGGGAGGTCGGCGTTCATATAGCCGATGTGACGCATTATGTGAAAGCCGGAAGTATCATTGACAAAGAAGCTGCCCAAAGAGCTACTTCCGTGTATTTAGTCGACCGCACCATCCCCATGTTGCCGGAAAGTTTGAGCAACGGACTCTGTTCCCTGCGACCGAATGAAGATAAATTATGCTATTCCGTTATTTTCGAGTTGACCGATTCGGCCGAAGTCAAAAAACACCGGATTGTGAAAACCATTATCAATTCGAATCGCCGGTTCAGCTACGAAGAAGCCCAAGAGATTATCGAAACCGGCTTGTTATCAGCAGAAAAACAAAACGGAGACCCCACGACTGACGCCATCTTGTCTTTAGACCGCTTGGCTAAAATCCTGCGGGGAAAACGATTCAAAGACGGAGCGATAAATTTCGACCGTTATGAAGTCAAATTCGACATAGACGAAAACGGGAAGCCGCTGCGGGTTTTCTTCAAGGAAGCCAAGGATTCCAATAAACTTATCGAAGAATTTATGCTTTTGGCCAACCGCTACGTAGCGGAATTCATTGGGAAAGTTCCCCAAGGGAAAAAAGCCAAAACTTTTGTCTACCGGGTGCATGATTTGCCGAATCCGGAAAAATTGGCCAATTTCTCCGAGTTTATCCGCCGTTTCGGTTACAAATTGAAAGACAAAGGGAAAGACGCCGAAATAGCCAAGAGCATCAATCAATTGTTGGACGATGTACAAGGGAAAAAAGAACAGACCATGATTGAGACCTTGGCCATCCGTTCGATGGCAAAAGCAACTTACACAACCCAGAATATCGGTCATTACGGTTTGTCCTTCAAGTACTATACCCACTTCACCTCCCCCATCCGACGGTATCCCGACATGATGGTGCACCGTTTGCTGGAACGTTATCTTTCGGGAGGACGTTCCGTCAATGAGTCCCAGACGGAAGACGAATGTAAACACAGTTCCGATATGGAATCCTTAGCTACAAGCGCCGAACGTACCTCCATCAAATACAAACAAGTCGAATTTATGTCGGAGAAAATAGGCATGGTATTCGACGGGGTTATTTCGGGTGTAACGGAATGGGGCTTATATGTAGAACTTTCCGAAAACGCTTGCGAGGGAATGGTGCCCATCCGGGAATTGGTTGACGATTATTATGAATTCGATGAGAAAACCTATAGTCTAATCGGCAAAAGAAAAAAACAGCGTTACAGTTTGGGACAACCACTCAGAATCAAAGTTGCGAGAGCCAATCTGGAACGCAGGCAATTGGATTTTACCTTGGCGTAGGG
>JAITNQ010000071.1 GCA_031290435.1 Candidatus Symbiothrix sp.
ATAATCTCGCCTGTTCGTTGCAGCATGTTTTTTTGTTCCTGCTTGTCGGGTTGTGTTCCGATTTCTGCAATCGTGCGGGACAGTTCCCTGACCTTGGCGAATGTTTCGATGATGGCAAGTGTTGTTTCGGTTGCCACCGGAGATTTGAGAATGGTCGCCAACATATAAAGGGCTTTTTCCGACATTCCTTTTAAAGGAGCAGGGGAAAATTTCAATTTGGCAAGGTGGTCGAAATTTTCGACCACCTCTGCTTTCTCGCTATCCGTGAGGGTTATGATGTATCCTTCCGGAAATTTGTCGGGATTATTCCTAATCGCCTCATTGATACGTTTTGTTTCTACGCCATAAAGCGTTGCACATTCACTGTCAAGGATAATCTGTTGCCCTTGAATGATGATAATTTTGCTTTTGATTTTCTCTAAATCCATGATTTTTAATTTTTAATTGATTGATATTTAAAAGTTTACTGCTAATTTTGTTTCCATTCCCTTTACCTTTCCTGCAAACAGAGCCATGTCGTTACTGATTTTTTCATTAGTAATTCGGGCATATATTTGAGTCGTCTGTATATTGGTATGTCCCAGCATTTTACTGACGCTTTCAATAGATACGCCTTTACTTAAAGTTAGCGTGGCGAATGTATGCCTTGATAGATGAAAGGTAAGTTTCTTCTTGATACCGCACAGTGCACCTATCTCTTTCAGGTAGGCATTGGTATTCTGATTATTGATGACCGGAAGTAAACGATTGTCGGGCAATTTGCCTTTCCTGTTTTCCGCACGATTAAAAATTTCAAAAAATGGACATTGATAATCAATAAGATATGATTTGATTTTTCATTTTTTGGGTGTCCCACGGAGAAAAAGCCGTAACTTTGTCGCATGTATATACGCAGAAAGCCGAACAAAACAGGCACGGTCAGTGTTCAGGTCATCATCAAGCGGAAAGGGAAAAGCAAGGTTATGCGCAGTTTTGGGACAGGGCGAACAGAGCAGGAACTTGTCCGGTTGGAGGAACACGCTCGACAGTTTATTTTTGAACAGCAAGGTTTCGCAGGAGAACTGTTTTCCGGGAGTGAAGAAATCCTGTTGAATGATTTTGTATCATCGTTGAGCAATATGCAGGTTCAGGTAATCGGTCCGGAATTGATATTTGGCAAACTGTACGATAAAATTGGTTACGGAAGGATAAAAAGCGAGATGTTCCGTCATTTGGTAATCAGTCGTTTATTCAGTCCTGGCAGTAAATTGAAGACACTTGATTACCTTTATCGCTATCAAGGTATCACGTATTCTGCCGATAAGATTTACCGGTTCCTTGACACACTCTGTCGGAAAGAGAAAGAAGAAACGTCCCAATCAGACATAAAGGCTATTGTAGAAAAGATTTCATTTGAACATACCCGGCATGTTTTGTGCGGTAAGATAAAAGTTGCCTTTTACGATATGACAACGCTTTATTTTGAAGCCTCCGACGAGGACGATTTGCGTAAGACCGGTTTTTCAAAAGACGGCAAACACCAATGTCCACAGATATTTCTTGGTTTGTTGGTTGCTTCCGAAGGCAACCCGATCGGTTATGAGATTTTTGAGGGGAACATTTTTGAAGGTCATACATTTATACCTGTTTTGGAACACATCGAAAAAAAGTATTCGTTGGGTAAACCGACAGTCGTTGCCGATGCCGGATTACTTTCCGACAGGAACAGACAGTCACTGGAAGAAAAAGGCTACAAGTACATTTTAGGAGCGAGAGTAAAAAACGCGAAAGACAGTTTGAAGAAAAAAATACTGTCGTTTGGTTTACAGGACGGACAGACACGAGTGATCACGCAGGAAGATAAAACCCGACTTGTGGTATCCATGAGCGACAAACGGTCGCGGAAAGACTGCCATAATCGCCGGAAAGGTCTGGCAAGACTGCAAAAGCGCATTCAAAGCGGGAAATTGACTAAATCGAGTATTAACAACCGTGGTTATAACAAATACCTGAAACTTGAGGGAGAAATAACCATTTCGATAGACGAGGGGAAATTTGCAGCCGATGCCGCATGGGATGGCATCAAAGGATACGTTACCAACACAAAACTGTCGGCACAAAAGATTATTGAAAATTACAGCAATCTTTGGTACATTGAGCGTGCTTTTCGGATGAACAAAACCGATTTGCGGATACGTCCGATTTACCATCACTTGCGAAATAGAATTGAGGGGCATATATGTATTTGCTTTACCGCTTATACAATCCTGTTGGAAATGGAACGGATACTCAAGCGTGCAAAATCAGAGATTACAGTAAAAAGGGCGCAAGAACTCACTAAAAATATGTACCAACTGACTTATCGTTTGCCAAAATCAAGAACAACGAAGACGAAAACTCTCAATATGGATGAGGAACAGCAGGAACTTTATGACATGGTCGCCCGTTGGACTGAGCAAAAATAATTTTGGGTGTCCCATTGCGGAAAACAGGCGTTAATTGCATCAACAAATTCAGAGAACTTACAGTAGTACTTACAATTCAGGCAATCACTTTTTGTCCATTTCCATAGTCGCTCTATAATGTTCAGATTTGGACTGTACGATGGCAAAAATAACAATTCAACTCCTAATTCCTTTGCTTTATTTATCACATAATCACAAATTCGATATTGTCTTTTTCAAAGATTTTCCTTTTTATGTGCGATACATTGTTAGTATTTTAATGATAGGTCTAATGGTTGTGATTAGTTATTCTGCCCTTTCTTATTTATAGGAAAAAATCAAGAAGTGGATATAAATATGATCATAAGTCAGTCATCATTGCGCCTATCTTACACGACACGTTAAACTCGAAGGCTTACAGGGAATTATTGAAGCAAACAACAAACAAAAAATTAAAAATCCCATTATTTAGTGATTTTCAATGCTACATATTAAAAAAAAGCATATATTTGCATCGGAAATCCCAATATAATATGATTATGGAGAGAATAGGTACTGTTATAAAAGAGAGAAGGAAAGCGCTTTTAATCACGCAAAGAGAACTTGCCGGTTTGTCCGGTATTGGTATAAATACGGTTACAAAAATTGAAAGAGGTGAAGCCAATCCTTCTTTAAAAGTATTGATGAACTTGTTAGATACATTGGGATTGGAGATAGAACTCAAAATTAAAAATAGAATATATTAATCGTAAGTTTAGTTATGAGAACGGGATATGTATATATGCGCGGGAAATTGGCTGGAGAATTGACCGAATTATCCCGGAAGGAATATGTTTTCCGGTATGATGATGATTACTTTAAGGATACTACCCAACCGTCCATTAGTCTGACTTTGCCCAAAAGCAGGCAGGAATACAAGTTGGAATACCTGTTTCCTTGCTTTTTCAATATGCTGTCGGAAGGGAACAACCGCCTTGTGCAGGCAAGATTGCTTCACATAGATGAACATGACCATTTTGGAATCCTGTTGGCTGCCGCAGGAAGTGATGTAACAGGTGCAATAACCGTAAAACTGAACGAAGATGCAAATATTGGCTAATTGTCCCTCCACATTGGCTTCCGGTTATGACACTTATTGTCCGGTAGCCTTAAAAAGGCTTTTTGATACGCAAAGTGTTACCCACATACTCCCTTACAAATCTATTGAGCGTAATGAAGAGGATGCACGGCTCTTTATGCAAAATAAAAAGCGTATTTCAATATCCGGTGTACAAAATAAATATTCCATGACGCTGAAAGGCAACAGTCTGATTCTGACGAAAGAAGGCAATCAGGGACGTTATATCCTGAAACCCAAACCAAGTGAAATCAGGAATCCGTTGGAATGTGCGGCTAACGAAAATCTTACCATGCAGATTGCCGAACAGGTATTTGGAATGGAAACAGCCGCTAATGGCTTGTGTTTCTTTCAGGAAGGAGAACCTGCTTATCTGACCAAGAGGTTTGACATAAGGCCTGACGGCAATAAATTCAGGGTGGAAGATTTTGCTTCTTTAGCCGGATTGACATCGGATAATGCAGGAATTTATTACAAATACGATGCATACAGCTATGAAGAAGTAGCGGAATTGGTGAAATTTTTCTTACCGGCTTGGAGGGTAGAATTGTTAAAATTCTACCGGTTGATGCTTTTCAATTTTCTTTTTTCAAATGGCGATGCGCACCTGAAGAATTTTTCGGTCATAGAAACCAAAGATGGCGATTTCAGGCTATCCCCGGCTTATGATCTTTTGAACACGAGGATTCATGTGGATGATACTGAATTTGCATTAAGTAGGGGATTATTTAAAGATGAAGGAAACGAATATCTGAAGGGAGGCTCTAAAGTTAACGGAGCATCTTTCAGACAATTCGGGATACGAATAGGTTTACCTGAAAAAGTGGTTGATCAGGAAAGAATCTCCTTTTGCGGAAAATATCCCCAAATAGAAGCGCTAATTAATCGTTCATTCCTATCGGAAAAAACAAAAAGACAATATTCCATGCTTTATCAAACCAGAAGAAACCGATTGGCAGATATGAAATTATAGTTTTTCGGGTCTGTTTTTTACAATCTTTGCAGTACGGCAAGTTCTATATGATTTGTTACACAGAGATTTTTAAAATAAATGCTGAAAATACTAATTAAGGAGTACCTTGATTCAATAGCGCATAAAAATTTAACGCAAATTTATTGAAAATCAAGATTTAAATCGTAACTTTGCAGCCATTTTTATTTATGACAACATAATGTCTAACTTATTAATTAACAATTTTATTAACAAACATGAGTGAAGAACTGAAAAAAGAAGAAATCGTAAGTACGGAAGAAGTACAAGCGGTTATTCCTACGGTGGATGAAACAGCTCCTGTAGTAGAAACAGTTGCTGAAGCCGTGGAAATTCCGGAAATTACTGAAAATCCGGAAATTCCTGTAGTTCCGGAAATTCCTGTAGTTCCGGAAGCGAAAGAAGAAGCAGCAGAAGAGGTCGTAAAACCTGCTGAAATTGTAGCAGAAAAAACGCCTGTAAAACCCGCGAAAACAACTCCTAAACAAGATTTTGATTGGGATGCTTACGAAAAAGGCGAGACTTACGGAGACGTAAGTAAAGAAAAACTAATTGAAACGTATGATCAGTCATTGAACAAAATCAATGATCGCGAAGTAGTGATTGGAACCGTTACTTCCTTGAACAAAAGAGAAGTAGTGATCAATATCGGTTATAAATCCGATGGTGTGGTCTCAATGACGGAATTTCGCTACAACCCCGACCTGAAAGTAGGCGACGAAGTAGAAGTGTATATCGAAAGTCAGGAAGACAAAAAAGGACAACTGATCCTCTCTCACAAAAAAGCGCGCGCTACCCGTTCTTGGGACAGAGTGAATACTGCGCTTGAAAATAACGAAATTGTAAAGGGCTATGTGAAATGCCGTACCAAGGGCGGTATGATTGTGGATATATTCGGTATTGAAGCATTCCTACCCGGGTCGCAAATTGATGTCAAACCGATTCGTGATTATGATATATTCGTAGATAAAACGATGGAATTCAAGGTGGTCAAAATCAACCAGGAATTCAAAAATGTGGTTGTTTCACACAAAGCGCTTATCGAAGCTGAATTGGAGCAACAAAAGAAAGATATTATTGCCAAATTAGAAAAAGGCCAAGTATTAGAAGGTGTGGTTAAAAACATCACAACTTATGGTGTATTCATTGATTTGGGCGGTGTAGATGGTTTGATCCATATTACCGACTTGAGTTGGGGACGTGTTTCTCACCCGGAAGAAGTGGTGAAATTAGACGAAAAAATCAATGTTGTTATTCTTGATTTTGATGATGAAAAGAAAAGAATTGCATTGGGTCTAAAACAATTAACGCCTCATCCATGGGATGCCTTGGACGAAAACCTCAAAGTAGGCGATATTGTAAAGGGTAAAGTTGTCGTGATGGCCGATTACGGTGCATTTATTGAGATAGCTCCCGGCGTTGAAGGCCTAATCCATGTATCCGAAATGAGTTGGACACAACACTTGAGAAGCGCACAGGATTTCATGAAAGTTGGAGACGAAGTTGAAGCCATTATCCTGACATTAGACCGCGACGAACGCAAAATGTCGTTGGGTATCAAGCAATTGAAATCAGATCCATGGGAAGATATCGAAGCTAAATTCGCCCTCGGAAGCAAGCATACTGCAAAAGTTCGCAATTTCACCAATTTCGGCGTATTCGTTGAAATCGAAGAAGGTGTTGAAGGTTTGATACATATTTCCGACCTTTCATGGACCAAGAAAATCAAACATCCAAGCGAATTTACTTCTATCGGATCGGAAATTGAAGTGCAAGTATTGGAAATCGACAAGGAAAACCGTCGTTTGAGTTTAGGTCACAAACAATTGGAAGAAAACCCATGGGATGTGTTCGAAACACTGTTTACCGTAGGTTCGATTCACGAAGGTACCATTATCGATTTGTTAGATAAAGGCGCTGTGATTTCTCTTCCATACGGTGTGGAAGGATTTGCAACTCCCAAGCATTTGGTAAAGGAAGACGGTTCTCAGGCGCAATTAGATGAGAAGTTAGACTTCAAAGTGATTGAATTCAATAAAGATTCAAAACGAATTATCCTTTCTCACAGCCGTATTTTCGAAGACGAACAACGGGCTGAAGCAAAGAAAGATAAAGAAGCTAATGCAGACATAGCCGCTCCTGAAAAGAAAGCCAACAAGAAAGCCAAAAAAGACAAGGAAGAAATTCAACAACAACCGGCCATGGAAAAAACCACGCTGGGCGATATTAGCGAATTGGCTGAATTGAAAGAAAAAATGGAAGGAAATAAAGAATAAAATCGATGTCCAAATAGTAGGAAAGAGGCTGTTCTATTTATAGGGCAGCCTCTTTTTGGTTATATATAGTATTTGTAAAGACCGTTAAGTTTTTCATAACCATTATCATTATTTCACGGATAAATTGCTTTTTTTCCGGCTAATAGCGTATTTTTCATTAGCGAAATAATGGTCATGGGTCCTACACCGCCGGGAACGGGTGTAATATAGGAACATTTGGGAGCTACTTCGTCAAATGCAACGTCCCCTTTTAAGCTGAAACCGGATTTGGTTTTATCGGAAGGAATCCGGGTCGTACCGACATCAATCACAACTGCACCTTCTTTTACCATGTCGCCTTTCAGAAAACCGGGGGCGCCTAAAGCGGCAATGATTATATCCGCTTTACGGCAATAGTCGGCAATCCCTTTCGTGCGGCTGTGACAAACTGTAACGGTGCAATCGCCCGGATAAGTTTTTTGCATCATCAGTGTGGCCATCGGTTTTCCGACAATATTACTGCGTCCCAAAACCACACAATGTTTACCGGATGTTTCAATAGCATACCTTTTCAACAATTCAAGGATTCCGGCAGGCGTTGCGGAAACAAAACAAGGCAGACCAATCGACATACGTCCTGCGTTGATCGGGTGGAACCCGTCTACATCTTTCCTGTAATCAATGGTTTCAATCACTTTCTGTTCGGAAATATGTTGGGGAAGCGGTAATTGTACGATAAAACCATCCACATCGGCATCGTTGTTTAAGGCTATCACTTTGTTTAAAAGTTCGGTTTCCGTCACATCGTCTTCGTAACGAATCAAGGTGGATTTGAACCCTATTTCCTCACAGGTGCGAACTTTACTGGCAACATAAGTTTCACTGCCGCCATCGTGACCAACCAAAATAGCCGCCAAATGCGGTTTTCTATTACCGGAAGCCAATATTTGCTTTACTTCTTCGGCAATTTCCAATTTTATTTGTGCGGCGACCGCTTTTCCGTCGATTACTATCATCTTTTATCGTTTTTTCTTCATCAATGCAGCTTTCCCCGGCAGCTTGCCCATAGTCATCATTTTCATCATTTTCCGGGTTTCTTCAAATTGTTTCAATAATTTATTCACTTCCATCACATTGGTTCCGCTGCCTTTTGCAATACGAGCGCGGCGAGAGCCGTTCAGTACACCCGGATTAGTCCGTTCACCCGGTGTCATTGAGTAAATGATGGCCTCAATGCTTTTGAATGCATCATCATCTATTTCAGTATCTTTCATCATTTTCCCTATACCCGGAATCATGGACGCCAAATCTTTCAGGTTCCCCATTTTCTTGATTTGATGAATTTGTGAAAGAAAATCGTTGAAATCAAACTGATTTTTGGCGATTTTCTTTTGCAAACGGCGCGCCTCTTCTTCATCGTATTGTTCTTGCGCCTTTTCTACCAGCGAAACAATGTCGCCCATACCCAGAATACGGTCGGCCATACGGGCAGGGTGAAAAAGGTCAATGGCTTCCATTTTCTCGCCGGTTCCCACAAATTTGATGGGTTTATTCACCACCGAACGAATGGATAATGCAGCTCCACCCCGTGTATCACCGTCTAATTTTGTCAGGATAACGCCTTGAAAATCCAGCCTGTCATTGAATTCTTTCGCCGTATTCACGGCATCCTGACCGGTCATGGCATCCACAACAAACAATACTTCGTCGGGCTTGATGGCCGACTTGATAGCGGCGATTTCATTCATCATCTGTTCATCAATAGCCAAACGACCTGCAGTATCGATAATTACGACGTCATTGCCGAACTGTTTGGCATATTTGATGGCATTTTGGGCTATCTGTACAGGATTTTTGTTTTCAGGTTCGGAATAAACGGGAATACCGGTTTGTTCGCCAAGCACTTTTAACTGTTCAATAGCGGCCGGACGGTAAATGTCGTCTGCCACCAAGAGCGGTTTTTTACTCTTCTTGTCTTTCAACATTTTCGCCAATTTCCCGGAGAAAGTGGTTTTCCCTGAACCTTGCAAACCCGACATCAGAATGATGGCAGGATTGCTTTTTAAATTGATTTCGACAGTTTCTCCACCCATCAGAACGGCTAATTCGTCATGGACTATTTTCACCATCAATTGTCCGGGTTTCACGGCGGTAAGCACGTTTTGCCCTAAAGCCTTTTCCTTAACCGTATCGGTAAAAGTCTTGGCTACTTTATAGTTAACATCTGCATCCAATAAGGCCTTGCGTACGTCTTTCAACGTTTCAGCCACATTGATTTCCGTAATTTTACCTTCGCCTTTTAATAGCTTGAGCGACCTGTCAAGCCTATCGCTTAAATTTTCAAACATAATCTTTTTAATTCTTTATCAATTTCATTCCAATTCGGAACGATTGAGAGTGCAAAAGTACAACAAAAGGCGGAAACTTACAAAAATAAAATAGCTTCCGGCCCCATATTAAACAGTAAGTCAATGATACTGAGATTAGGCCGAAACCCATATCGCTCCTTAAATACCTGATAATAAGGATTGAAATAATGATCACTCATCGGTTTTTTAGGGTGTATTGCTTCCCGCAAATCCAATTCATCCGGTTTTATTTGCGCTATGTACGCGGACGAATAAGACAGGGACGGAGCAATATCCAATAAAGAACAAACCAAAACCCTCAATTCTTCGTTGAAATCAAATAAAAATGGGCTGTGTTTTTCATAAAAATGCCGAAAATCATCTGCGTAATAGGCAAAAAACGGCGTAGCATTATAAGCCGAAACAATGGCATTCCAATGTACATGCTGCCAATTTCCATGCGATGCGATACGGATATCCTTGGTAAAACACTTTGGAGAATCCGGTTTGACAACGGGAATGCTTAGCGTTTGTACCCCATTGGCGGAAGCGATGTTGCACCGATTTCGATAGGTCTGTTTGACATAATGACAATACTTCTCTATAATTACCTGCGGATGATTCTTCATTTGTAGGTAATATGCTATGGGAGCCAGATAAGCAGTTGACAGCAAAACGGTCTTTTCTGCCATAATACTACTATTCAGCGCTTACCGTTCTGAAAAGCCGGTTCCAGCGAATTCCGCCATTGAACAAACTACGGTCTTTATCCGTAGAAAACCAGATAAGAACAGGTTTTCCAACAATATGGTCTTCCGGAACAAAACCCCATGAACGAGAATCGGCCGAACAATGGCGATTATCACCCATCATGAAATAATAGTCATAGTTGAAAGTGTATTCGGTAGCCGGAGAACCGTTAATCAGGAGCTGGTCTCCTTTCTTTTCCAAGCTATTTCCTTCATAATTGACGATACAACGGGTATAAAGCGCCAGATTTAAGGGAGTTAACTGAATAGTCGCTCCCCTTTTGGGTATCCAGATTGGCCCGTAATTATCTCTCCCCCAATTTGTTTCATATCCGTATGGATAATAAGAATTTGGGATTTCATTTGAACCGGAATTTATCCGGATGGATTTTATCCACCCGGATTTTTCAAATTTTTGTATCGCTTCACGCGTGAGTGGGAGGTGATAAACAGGATTATAATTCCCTTCGGCAGTACTTTCTATGCCAAGCATAGAAAGTCTATTTCCCGCAGTTATTAAACTATTCTTGTAATCATCAGAACTAATGCCAATCGTGCGAAATTGCTTTTCAGTCAAAAATCCACCTTTGGTTTCAACGAAATAAAGGAACTGTACGCCTTTCGCCAAAGGCAAATGTTTACCATCAATATATACTTCATTTTCAATAATCTGAAGTGAATCTCCCGGAAGACCGATACACCTTTTTACAAAATTTTCCCGACGGTCTACCGGACGGTAAACAATATCACCATACGTATTCTTATCCGAATTCACGTTGTCCCAACCATACCCGTATACCGAAAAATAATAATCGGGATTTTGCTTTTTGATCGCTACGGTATCTCCTGCCGGAAAATTGAAAACGACAATATCGTTTCGTTTTACATTACCTAAACCTTTTAACCGTTTGTATTCCCAATTCGGCCATTCAATATAGGATTTTGTATTGATAATCGGAAAGGTATGTTGAACCAAAGGGAAAGACAGGGGTGTATTCGGCACCCTCGGCCCATAAGCAAATTTATTGACCACTAAGTAATCTCCAACCAATAGCGTTTTTTCCAAAGAAGAAGACGGTATCTTGTACATCTGGAAAATAAATATATTGATAAAATAGACTGCCACTAAAGCAAAAACAATGGCATCTACCCACTCCGCTACTTTCCGAAGCGTTTTATTTTCCGACTTCTTCCAAGCGCCCCAAGGAATAATCTTGGAAATATAAATATCAAATATTACAGGTATTCCCAATAACAGCCAATAATTTCCATCCCATATTACAAATGCAATATAAAGAAGGATAACAATGGAAAAAAATATCCATTGGGTTTTTGTCGCTTTTCTCATTTTATTTTTACATTAAAAATCCAACATTTCGTTCATTGTAAGAAAACCGGTTCGCCCTTTTACAAATTCGGCCGCCAAAACAGCGCCTAAAGCAAAACCTGTCCTGTTTTTTGCATCGTGTTTGATGCGGATAATATCGGCATCTGATTCATAAATGATCTCATGGATGCCGGGAACTTCTCCCTCTCTCCGGGCATTAATCGGCAATTCGTCGGGATTTCCGTCCAAACCTACTTTCCATTGCGTTTTCCGACTGATATTTTCTAAAATAGCTTCGGCTAACGTGATGCCGGTTCCGCTCGGAGCATCTAATTTATGGATGTGATGCACCTCTTCCATTCTCACATCATAAGAAGGAAAATTATTCATAATTTTAGCCAAATACTTATTGACGGCAAAAAAAATATTGACGCCGATACTATAGTTAGACGCGTAAAAAAAAGTCTTATTCCCTTCTTTACATATTTTTTTCACCGCTTCAAGATGCGACAACCAACCGGTAGTTCCGGCAACAATGGGAATGTTCCGGTCAAAACACCTCAAGTAATTGGCATACGCGCTTTGAGGCTGCGAAAATTCGATAGCAACTTCTGTAGAAAGAAATTGCGACGAGTCAAAATCTTCCGGATTATGAATATCAATAATAGAAACAATTTCATGTCCCCGTCCAATTGCCATCTTTTCAATTTCATGACCCATCTTCCCATAGCCTATCAATGCAATCTTCATATCTGTTCTTTTGACAAATCCGCTGCAAATATAAACATAATTGTTAATTAAACAGCTATATATTCGAATTATATTTCGTTGAAAAGTCCAAAAAAATCATTATCTTTGCAATGATAATACAATTAACTATGTTGCATACAATAAATTTAACCAAATTGTTTAACAATTTTGTCAATATCTTTTATCCCAAACTTTGCGTGGTCTGTGGAGAGCCTTTGCTTGAGACTGAAAATTATTTTTGTTTGGAATGTTTTCTGAAAATCCCTAAAACAAACTATCACCGAAGTCATGAGAACAAAGCATTAGACCGTTTTGCCGGAAAAATTCTTTTGGAAAAGGCTTGCGCTTATCTTTACTACAACAAAGGAGGCGTCGGACAAGCGCTGATTGCAGAAATCAAATACAAGGGAAATCAGGATTTCGGAGAATGGATAGGCGCGTATATGGCAGCCGAATTGGCCTGTAATCGGTTCTTTGATGGAATTGATTATTTGGTCCCGGTTCCGCTTCACCGGTCGAAAAAGAAGAAACGAGGATTCAATCAGGCAGAGAAAATAGCCGACGGCATTGCACGGACAACTGGGATTCCGCTGAATACGGACAATGTTTTCCGGAAAAAAGCCAATACTACGCAAACGAAAAAAGGATTATACGAACGCTGGAAAAACACCCTCGACCTGTTTGAAATAAAGAATCCGGCTTTGTTTGCAGGGAAACATGTGCTAATCGTCGATGATGTACTGACGACCGGTTCTACCTTGGAAGCCGTGGCGCAATGCCTCTTAAAATCTCCGGGAATACGCATCAGTATTTTGACGCTTGCAATCGCATAAATGGCTGCCCTTGCCGACATGCCGTAGGTATGCCATCATAACCGTCAGGTTAAGTGCTAAATCCATGTGTACCAATAGCATTCAGAACCACCTTGTTTTCGTCCGCATCCTTCAGAATGCCGGTTGATTTTCATAACTTGCAAGAATTAAATTAATTTGTTCAATAAATACCTCATAAGGCATTGTGACGGCAGGAACATCACTGTAACCCGCATAGCCATTAATTATACTGCCAATTACATTGCCGTTTTCATTGAAAGGTGTACCTGTGCCAGCACCACCGCCAGCTCCCCAAACAATGATAGTAGAATTATCTTTAAAATTCCCCTTTAAATCGCTGACAACAATCATTTCTTTACCTGAACCTTCAATAGTTTGCCCATTTACAATACCTCTTATAAGAAATATTTCATTATCATTTCCTCCTATTTCGTTAAAATCATCCGCTTGACATCCACTTCCTAACCATCTGCAATCAGCGGATAGAGATAAATTCCGGCTCTCAGTTCAGAATCCTTGATGGTTAGCGTGTGCGCGTCTGCCGAAGCATCCCACTTTTTCAGTATTTTACCCTGCATATCGAAGATGCAAAGGCGCATCAAAGGACAAAACTGTTTTCATCACAGCTTACACTATTTTATTTCAAATTCCGAACCTAACTCTACTTCAAAATCATTGATGATATTGACTTCGCCTGCGGCGTCAAGCGTGAGCTTGGCATTGTTGGTGACGGTGACATTTTGAACGTTGATGTCGCCACAGGAAACTATATCTGTATCGGTAGTAACAGTTTGATTGATGAAATTTACAAAATCCGGACACACATCTATAATTTTAATTTTCAAAGACGGATCTCCCATTAAATGGTATATTTCCCAGTAATACAGTTTCCTTGATGAAGTTGATTCTTGAACAGCAAGATTACCTCCAATCATTAATTGTCCTTGCATATTACACCATTCAGATTGAGGTTCGTTATGTGTATGAAACATACGATCATACGCGCCTAAATGGACAGAATTGTAACTTGGATTTAGCGTAACTGTTTTAAATCCCACTGCCCACCAAAAATCTTCACTCCAATATGTATAATAAGACGCACCAATGTA
>JAITNQ010000105.1 GCA_031290435.1 Candidatus Symbiothrix sp.
CAGGCATAGACAAAACCGTTTTCCTGCATTTCCTTCTTTTCGTATATGTTTCTTCCGTCTACAACAACCGGGAGCTGCATGGTTTTTTTCAGGACAGCCCACGATGGCAACCTGAATTCTTTCCATTCCGTCAGTAACAGCAATGCGTCTGCATCCAAGGCCGCATCGTACATGTCCCGTGCATAATATACTTTCTCGCCTATCCGTCTTTTACATTCGCCCATGGCAACCGGGTCGTAAACCCTGAGATTACAACCTGCTTTCAGCAATAAATCAATGATCACCAAAGAGGGCGCTTCCCGTATATCGTCTGTCTCCGGCTTGAATGCCAAACCCCATAAGGCAACGGTTTTTCCGGTCAGGTTATTTTTGAAAATTTCATTTAGCATTTCGAACAAGATCGTTTTCTGCTTTTCATTCACTGCTTCCACAGCCTGCAAAACTTTCATGTCGTAGCCGTTTTGGGCTGCCGTTTTAATCAAGGCTTTCACATCCTTCGGAAAACAGGAACCGCCATAACCGCATCCGGGGTATAAAAACTTACTCCCAATGCGCGAATCGGAGCCGATACCGCGCCGAACCATATTTACATCAGCGCCTACCAAACGGCATAAATTGGCGATGTCATTGACAAAAGAAATCCGGGTTGCCAACATGGCATTGGCGGCATATTTAATCATTTCAGCCGACGGAATATCGGTAAATATCATCCGGTAATTATTCAATGTGAATGGCTTGTACAGCCGGTCCATCAACTCGCGGGCTTTCTCGCTCTCTGTGCCTACAACCACCCTGTCCGGCCCCATAAAGTCTTTTATTGCAGTGCCTTCCTTCAAAAATTCCGGATTGGAAGCTACATCAAAAGGAACGGAAACACCTCGCTTATCCAATTCTTCCTGAACAGCAGCCTTCACCTTCCGCGCCGTTCCGACAGGCACCGTACTTTTTGTTACCACCAAAACATAACGGTTAATATGCTGACCTATCGTTCGAGCAACCGCTAAGACATAACTCAAATCAGCGCTTCCATCCTCATCCGGAGGTGTTCCTACAGCGCTGAATACCACTTCTACATCATCTAAACAAGCGGTCAGGTCGGTTGTAAATTCCAAGCGGCCGGCTTTAACGTTTTTCTTGATCAATTCTTCCAATCCATACTCATAAATAGGGATAATACCTTGTTTGAGCTGCTGAATTTTTTCGGAATCAATATCCACACAAGTAACGTGAATCCCCATCTCGGAAAAACAAGCTCCCGAAACCAATCCTACGTATCCTGTTCCAACTACTGCTATATTCATTTGTTATATTTAAATCTTGTGATATAATTAACGAAATTAATCCACTTATATTATCTTTTGCTTACTTTTTTAGCAATTCTGTATACAAAGACAAAATTGCTTCGCCATATTTTTCTTCGGTAAAAGTATTCATGGAATAGGTAAATGCTTGGTCTTCGATAAAATTCCGTTTATCCTCGTTCTCTGCAATGAAGGCCATCTTCGAGACCAATTCTTCTATTGTGTCGTAAAGCAATCCTGTTTTGTTGTTCGCAATCAATTCGGCTGTTCCGGCATTGTTGTAACCGATAACGACACAATAATTCATCATGGCTTCGATGGTAACACGCCCCATAGCTTCGTTTTTTGAACTCATTATAAGAGCTTTGGCTGAACTCATCAAATCCATAACATCGTTTCTGTGTCCCAGAAAGCAGACCTTCTCTTTACTGCCGTTCTCTTTTGTTTTCTCTGTCAGAAAATTTTTATACTGACTATCGACATTCCCGGCAATCAATAAGCGGTAATCAGGAAAAAGTTTGAGAAACGATCCGAAAGCCTGTATTAAATCTTCAATTCCCTTACTCTTCAATACCAAGCCGCAAAAAAGGAAATAATTTTCTTTTACAATTTTTCTAAAGGAATTTCCAACGATGATGGGATCGTACAGTACTTTAGCCTTATTGTCAATAGCAAAATATTCCGCCAATGCCTTGGAAACACAAATAACCGCATCCGTCCTTTTTAATCTTTTCCTGTACAAGCGCTGGGGTTGATAGCTCTTGTAATGATAGTCCTTATCCTGAAATTCCCGGATATGCCATACATGCTTCAGTCCCATGAGTTTGCTGATATGATGACCTACCGTTACCAAACTTGTATTGGAATGTACTATTTGTATATGATTGTTTTTTACGCATTTACGTAATTTCCGATAGGCGGGAATATTTAAAAAAACGTATATACAAATCTTTACGCATATTTTAAGCAGGTTGACAAGTGTGCGCGCCCTGTTTGTAATAAATGGGACTGCAAAAGGAATCACACAATAAGGGATTCCTTTTGCATCCAATTTTTCACAAATCGGCCCTTTTGCCGGAATGACCACAACCGGATTAACAGCATCTTTGACGGCATTAATCATACTTAACAACGAAAGGTTGGCTCCATATAAATCCGGATAATGTGTAATATACAATACATTTATCCGTTTGTGTGCACGTACCATAAAATCTAATTCTGAAATTTCTACAAATATAAATATTTTTTTTTATCTTTGTATCAAAATTTTAAAAATACTTCATTATTATGGAAACAGTCAAGACAAGGTATTTGGGAGACTTGCGTACAGAAATTGTTCATCTGCAATCAGGTACAAAAATTATAACGGATGCTCCGACCGATAATCAGGGAAAAGGCGAATCTTTTTCACCAACAGATTTGTTTGCCGCTTCTTATGCGAGTTGTGCGTTGACGATCATCGGTATCGCTGCCCAGACACATGGCTTTGATATTGTTGGAGCAGTGGTGAAAACGACAAAAGTGATGGGCAATAATCCCCGACACATCGCGGAATTGATAGTTGAGTTTATTTTTCCGCATGATAGATACACCGAGAAAGAGCATAAAATCATAGAAGGAGCTATCAAGGGCTGCCCGATAGCGAACAGCCTGCCTCAGGAGTTGAAAATAACACGGACCGTCAAATTCGAAAAATACTAAATCAAACTGATTGTATTTGCAAAATTTCCTGTAAGTTGGTAAAAAAATTGATGCACTAATTTATGAAACGCTTCAGCCTGTTAATTTATCAGATTTTCATTTGGGCGCCTTTATTTCTCATTACAACATTTTTAACTGCGTCTATTGTGATTATCGGATGCTTTTTAGGAGGGGAACGTTTTTTTAGTTATTATCCGGGTATGTGCTGGTCGAAATGTACTTGTATGCTTACCTTATGTCCGGTTAAAGTAACCGGTAGAGAAAAATTAGACAAAAAGCAGTCGTACATTTTCATCTCCAATCACCAGGGGGCATATGATATTTTCTTGATTTACGGCTATATCGGGCAATCCATAAAGTGGGTAATGAAAAAAAGTTTGCGAAAAATTCCCTTTGTAGGAAAGGCTTGCGAATTAGCCGGTTTTATTTTTGTGGATAACTCATCTCCAAAGGCGGCTACCCAAACCATTAGAGACGCCGAGGAAAAATTAAAAAACGGTGCATCTATTGCTATTTTTCCTGAAGGTTCCCGTACCCGCACCGGTAAGACAGGTAAATTCAAAAAGGGAGCTTATCAAATGGCCATAGACTTAAAATTGCCTATTGTTCCTATCACAATTAACGGCAGTTATGAAGTCTTGCCCATTGGCTCGTATTTTATTAATCCGCATAAAATGGAGTTGATAATCCACGATCCGATTCCAATTGAGCAATTTGGTTTTGTGACTCTTCGGGAAGCGGCTGTTAAAATCGGTGAATTAGTTGAAATATCAAAAGGACAAATCGAATCGGGACTTTGGAATCAATACAAATAATCTCGTACGATTACAATCCGATAAGAATTTTATAAAAAATAACCTAATTAAAATGATTTTACAGGAAGATTTCTCCCTAAATATTTTTCTAACTGAAAGAAAAATTGTAATTTTGCCGTTCCAAAAGCAGACTCAACAACAAATAATGTAATAAAAATTAATAAAAAATTTTAAATATTTAAAAAATGGCAACATTAGATTTAAGCAAGTACGGTATTAACAGCAATATTCCTGTTGTGTACAATCCGTCTTATGAAGCGCTTTTTCAAGCAGAAATGGATCCGAAGAATGAAGGATTCGAAAAAGGTATATTGACAAATACAGGCGCTGTGTCTGTTGATACGGGAAAATTTACCGGTCGTTCACCCAAAGACCGCTATATTGTCAAGGACGCTGTTTCCGAAAATACCATCTGGTGGGACGGCACCATAAATAAACCTACCTCCACTGAAGTATGGAATGATTTGAAAGCCAATACGATCAAGGAGTTAAATACGGCCTCAAAACTGTATGTAGTTGATACCTACTGCGGAACCAACGAAGATACCCGCATGAAAGTCCGTTTCATTATGGAAGTTGCATGGCAGGCTCACTTCGTAACCAACATGTTTATTCGTCCGTCTCATTATGAATTGGCCAATTACGGCGAACCCGATTTCGTGGTGTTCAATGGTTCTAAAACCACTGATTCCGACTGGCAAAAACACAATTTGAACTCCGAAGTGTATGTTTTATTCAACCTGACGGAAAAACAACAAATCATCGGTGGCACTTGGTACGGCGGTGAAATGAAAAAAGGGATGTTCTCCATGCAGAACTACTACCTGCCTTTGAGAGGTATTGCTTCCATGCACTGCTCTGCCAACGTAGGCAAAGAGGGTGACGTAGCCGTATTTTTCGGCTTGTCCGGAACCGGTAAAACCACTCTTTCGGCTGACCCGAAACGTTATCTGATTGGCGATGACGAACATGGTTGGGACGATAACGGCGTTTTCAACTACGAGGGTGGTTGCTATGCCAAAGTAATTGATTTGAGTAAAGAAAACGAGCCGGATATCTGGCGCGCCATCCGTCGCGATGCGCTGTTGGAAAACGTTACCGTAAAAGAAGATGGAACCCCTGATTATTCCAAAGCAGCTTCCAAAACGGAAAATACCCGCGTATCCTACCCGATTTACCATATCAACAAAATCGTTCTTCCTTCTCGCGCCGGTCATGCGAAGAAAATTATTTACCTGAGTGCAGATGCTTTCGGCGTATTGCCTCCGGTATCTATTTTGGATGAAAAATCGGCTCAATACCATTTCCTCTGCGGTTATACTTCCAAATTGGCCGGAACGGAACGCGGTATTACCGAACCGCTTCCTTCTTTCTCTCCGGCATTCGGCGAAGCTTTCCTGACTTTGCACCCGACCAAATATGCAAGCGTGCTCGCCAAGAAGATGAAGGAACACAACGCAACCGCTTATTTGGTTAATACCGGTTGGAACGGAACAGGCAAACGTATTTCCATCAAGGATACACGCGCTATCATCGACGCCATCATCGACGGCTCGATCGAAAAAGCGGAAAAAGTACATATTCCTATCCTGAATCTGTATGCGCCGAAAAAACTGAACAATGTGTCGGAAGGCATCCTTGACCCGCGAGATACTTATGCAAATGTATCGGAATGGGAAGAAAAAGCCCAATCGCTGGGTGCTAAATACATCAAAAATTTCGAACAATATTTACCGGAAGGAAAAGACCTGATCCCCTCAGGTCCGCAGCTGTAATACGGTTCATCATAAAAAAGGTTGCCTGAGAAAAGGCAACCTTTTTTATTTTAAACGCTATTCTGTAAGCACAAAATTTACCTCAATCCCAAGATATCGCCTTCAGTCGGCACATAATCAGTTTCTTTTTTATTCATCGAATACAAACTTTTCAATTGTATTCCGTACCATTGCGAAATACTATGCATGGACTCCCCGATTTTGACCTCGTGTTCAAAATTGGGCTTATCGGCTTTCTTTTTCTTCTTTTCCACGTAAACAACATCTCCTTCATGAAGCGGAAAATCTTCCGGGACTTCATTGTATTTGATAATATCTTTCTTTTGTAAGCCTATATCGAAAGCTATTTTTTCAAAACTGTCGTTTTTTTCAGCCAATACATAGTGCAAACCATATATTACATAGAATTGCCGTTGCTCAGGCTGCGCTTTTGAAACATTATTGACGGCGGAATTGACGGGCAAACTTGATTTCGAATCAAATTTATATAACTCATAATCTTCAATAATCTTGATTAATTTATTGGCATAAGCCTTATCGGTCGCATATCCGTTACTTTGCAATCCTTTTGCCCAAGCGCTATAATCTTTTATATCATAAGTGAAAAAAACGGCATAACGCTTACGTTCTTTCAAAAATTTGGCATGGTCTTCATAAGACTCCTTCGCCTCTTTGTATTTTCTAAAACAATCGTTCGGTTTGTCATCTTTTTGGTAGGTACGCTCTCCCGTCCAATCGGTATGGCATTTGATTCCAAAATGATTGTTTGCCTCTTTCGCAAGAAGGCTTTTCCCGGCTCCGGACTCCAAAAGCGCTTGCGCTAATGTGATACTGGCCGGAATCCCATGCTTTTCCATATTCTTTACAGCGATGGAACTGTATTGGTCAATATATTCCAAATAATACCCCTGTTTATTTTGGGCATGGCTTGTCATCATCCCAATGTATACAAGGAAAAATAAAATAAAAAATAAATGTAAAAAAAATTTCATCTCTCAAAAATTTTAACTATTTTTGTTGCAAAACATATAAATTTCTACTAAAAAAAACATGAAATACGTAAATTTGGATACAAAGATAACAATTTATTGTTATGAAGAGCTCAATTTAGAAGAAAAAAATTTAATTGACAGGGCAAAGGAGGCAACATCAAGGGCATATGCGCCTTATTCTAAATTTAGCGTGGGTGCAGCCGCATTGTTGCAAAACGGTGAAATTGTTACAGGAAACAATCAGGAAAATGTGGCATTTCCGTCCGGTTTATGCGCCGAACGCACCACTTTATTTTATGCAAATTCACAATATCCCGACCAAGCGGTGCTGTCATTGGCCATTGCGGCCTATACCGAAGGCGATTTTCTTGCCCGACCGATTTCTCCTTGCGGCGCCTGCCGTCAGGTTATCTTGGAAACAGAAACACGTTACCGGCATCCCATCCGGATTTTGCTTTATGGAAAAGAAGAAATTTACGTGATAGAGGGCGTCCATAATTTACTTCCGCTCGCTTTCGGTTCGTTAGCGATTTAGTTTACCCCCCATTGTAAATCCAACAGTTTGTTGTTTTTTATGCGCTCGTTTAATGCGGAAACATAGTCTTTTGCAAACAGAAGCCAGTCATTTTCGGCTGCATTGGCTTCTTCGAAGTGTTGTACGGCTTTTTCCGCCCATGACAGCGCCGTTTCCATATCATCCTGCATTTCATTGGCCAAAGCAATGTTCAGGGCTAACTTGCCCTTTTCTTCGTTCTTCTTTTCCGACTTGTATCCGTTCGTCCAGATAAATTCCGCCTCCGCCCAATTTTGGGTGTCTGCATATTTCCGGGCTTCTTTCATCCGGGCGCGGTGATTGCTGTAAATGATTCGTTCTTCCGATTCCCAGCTTGGTATGAAATAAGCGGCGATTCTTTTCCCTAAAATTGCTGCCGTACGATGAATGAGATATTCGGGAAGCGATTTGAAAATCAATAGGGAATCATCCGGCAGGATGGAGGAGGCAAACAGGCTGTCTTTTTCGGATATGGAAAACATTTTATGGGGTTCATTGTTTCCGTACAGATAGATACTGAAATTCAAAACCGCTTCGGTCTTGATGTTTACGGAGGCAAGCAGTTCGGGGTCTCCCACTCCTTTGATGCTGCTTTTGACATTTTCCGATATGGCAAAAGCCAATCTGTCGATAGACAGGATGGCATCGTATTGATTCATATCATAAAGATCATTCAGTAACTTTTCCGAAAGCGGATTTATGGTCAACCATCTATTATCCGTGCGGATGGAATCGTTGTAAAAAAACACTTCGTCAAAAAAATCCGACCCGGCAAAAGCCTTGGACAATGAACGAATGGTAAACCAAACCGTAGAATCCAAATCAATAGCTATTTTCTCTACGGGTTTATTATCTAAATTTTGTTCGATTCCGTATTGTGTATTCTGTGGCGCCGTATTGTTCACTACCAATACATTCCTCACGGAAAGCGGGAGTGTTACGGCTGCCGGTTCCTGCACTTCGATGGCAAATCTTTTGATACTTTCGCAAGATGTGGCTGTGACTAAACAGACAATACACAGTATTTTATTAATAAATTTTTCCATAACATAGAAATGTTTATTTGACTAATCCTCGAAAATCAAGTTCGAAGCGCCCCGATGGCGCAGCTCATTCGGTTATTGTTTCAATTGCGCAATGTTTTCCTGCAATGATTTGATTTTACTTTCGGCATCGGCCTGCTTTTTCTTTTCCGTTTCTATCACTTTGGTCGGCGCTTTTGAAACAAAATTCTCGTTGTTTAATTTACTTAAAACCGATTTCAGAAAACCATTTTGGTATTGCAGTTCTTCCTGCAATCTGGCCAATTCTTCTTCCACATTAATAGCGTTTCCTACAGGGACGGCATACTCGGTCGTTTTTACCAAGAAAGAAACCGAACCGGACGCTTTTTCTTCCGTTTTTTCAATTCCCGACAAATTGGCCATTTTCTCCAACACCGGATTATATGCCGGATTGTATGCACCGATAACCTGCAACAGCAGGCTATCCTTGTTCGGAATATTCTTTTGTGCCCGAATAGTCCGGATGTTGGCGATGACTTCTTTCACTTCTTCCATCCCTTCAAGCAAATCTTCAGGGGATTCTGTGTTTAAGTCCCCTTCAGGCAAGTCCCCTTCAGGGGATTTAGGGGTCGGGGTCGGAGTAGGGGTCGGCATTCGGGAAATCATGATGCTTTCGCCGGATTTCCGTTCTTCCAGCGCCTGCCATAATTCTTCCGTTATGAACGGCATAAACGGATGAAGCAGCCGGAGCAAAACATCGAAGAAAGCCAAACTTGCTTCGTATGTCGTTTTGTCGATAGCTTGGCCGTATGCCGGTTTGACCATTTCCAGATACCACGATGAAAACGCGTCCCAGAACAATTTATAAGCATCCATCAGCGCTTCTGAGATGCGGTATTTCTCGAAAGAGTCGTTGAGGCTTTCAATGGTTTTGGAGAGTTGCGCTTCAAACCAGCGGATAGCAATCCCGGCCGATGCCGGTTGCGGTATATCTGCAATTTCCCATCCTTTTACCAAGCGGAAAGCATTCCATATCTTGTTGTTGAAGTTTCTTCCCTGTTCGCAGAGCGATTCATCGAAAGGCAGGTCGTTACCGGCCGGCGAAGTCAGGAGCATCCCCATGCGGACGCCGTCCGCTCCATATTGGTTCATCAGTTCGATGGGGTCGGGCGAATTGCCTAAGGATTTCGACATTTTCCGTCCTAATTTATCCCGCACGATGCCTGTGAAATAAACATTTTGGAAGCAAGCTTCACGGCGGTATTCATACCCCGATATAATCATCCGGGCTACCCAGAAAAAGATAATTTCCGGCGCCGTCACCAAATCGTTGGTTGGATAATAATAACGGATGTCTTTGTTATCGGGTTCGTTAATGCCGTCGAATACGGAGATAGGCCACAGCCAACTGGAGAACCATGTGTCGAGACAGTCTTCATCTTGACGCAATTCTTCTAACGACAAGTTTTTATTTCCCGATTTTTCACGCGCCAGCGCCAGCGCTTTTTCGTCGGTTTCCGCCACGACGAATCCGCCGCCGGGCAGGTAATAGGCCGGAATCCGGTGTCCCCACCACAATTGACGGGAAATGCACCAGTCCTTCACGTTTTCCATCCAGTGACGGTACATGTTCTTAAATTTGGGTGGAATCAGGCGAATGGTATCGTTCATAACCGCTTCGAGGGCGGGTTTGGACAAATCTTCCATTTTCAGGAACCATTGCATGGACAGTTTGGGTTCGATAGGCACATTGGTTCTTTCGGAAAAACCTACCTTGTTTTCGTAGGCTTCTGTTTTTTCCATCAAACCGGCGTCTATCAGGTCTTGCTCTATCTGTTTACGAACTTCAAACCGGTCTTTCCCTTTGTATTGCAGGCCATAGTGATTGAGCGTGCCGTCGTCGTTGAAGATATCAAGGACTTCCAGGTTGTATTTTTCACCCAGCATGTAGTCGTTCACATCGTGCGCCGGCGTCACTTTCAGGCAGCCCGTGCCAAATTCGATATCCACATATTCGTCTTCAATAATCGGGATTTCGCGGTTGGCAATCGGAACGATTACTTTTTTCCCCTTCAAGTGAGCGTTTTTTGGGTCATTCGGATTGATGCAGACAGCCGTATCGCCCAGAATGGTTTCGGGGCGGGTGGTGGCGATGATTGCATAACCGTCTTCGCCAACGATTTTATAGCGGAGATAATATAATTTTCCTTGCTGTTCTTTGTAATTCACTTCTTCGTCGGAAAGTGCGGTTTTTGCCTGCGGGTCCCAGTTTACCATCCGCACTCCGCGGTATATCAGTCCTTTATTGTGTAAATCAACAAATACCTTGATAACGCTTTCCGAACGTTTTTCGTCCATGGTAAAACAAGTCCGCTCCCAATCGCAGGAAGCGCCGAGTTTTTTGAGTTGTTCGAGGATGATGCCGCCGTGTTTATGCGTCCATTCCCATGCATGTTCGAGGAATTTTTCACGTGTGAGGTCGGTTTTTTTGATGCCTTCATTCGCCAATTTGGCCACTACTTTCGCCTCGGTAGCAATCGAAGCGTGGTCGGTACCCGGAACCCAGCAGGCATTTTTCCCCAGCATCCGGGCGCGGCGAATCAGAATATCCTGAATCGTATTGTTCAACATGTGTCCCATGTGCAACACACCTGTAACGTTAGGAGGCGGGATAACAATCGTATAGGGTTCGCGTTCATCCGGTTCCGAATGAAAAAACCGGTTTTTTAACCAATATTCATACCATTTATTTTCAACGTCGGAGGGATTGTACTTTGTTGCAATTTCCATTGATGTTATATTTAATTAATTTGATGCATTTTCAATTCGCGTACAAAAATACAAAAGAGTTTTGAATTGCGAAAATGGAAAAACCAGAACTATTTTGTAATTTTGTTGGCTAAAAGTAGACCATAATGATACATAAGTTTGATTTTTTAGTAATCGGTTCCGGTATTGCCGGTATGAGTTACGCATTGAAAGTAGCTGATATAGGGAATGTTGCGCTTCTTTGCAAAACCTCTTTGGAGGAAGCCAATACCTTTTATGCACAAGGTGGAATTGCATCCGTCACCCTTCCTTGGGACGATTTTGAAAAACATATCCGGGATACATTAATTGCCGGTGATGCTATCTGCGATAAACAGGTCGTAGAAAAAGTAGTGTGCGAGGCGCCTATGCAAATTGAGGAATTGATTCGTTGGGGGGTAGATTTCGACAAAGACCAAAAAGGGGCGTTCGATTTACACAAAGAAGGCGGTCATTCCGAATTTCGAATCCTTCACCACAAAGATAACACCGGTCAGGAAATTCAAGAAAGCCTGATTAACGCCCTTAAAAGGCATCCGAATATCAAAGTATTCGACCACCATTTTGCCATTGAGATACTTACGCAGCATCATTTGGGGCAAAAAGTTACAAAAGATACCCCCGATATCGAATGTTACGGCGCTTATGTTTTGGACGAAAGCACCAACGAAATTCATACTTTTTTGTCCAAGGTAACCATGATTTGCACAGGAGGCATTGGTAATATTTACCAAACCACAACGAATCCGGTAGTTGCCACAGGCGATGGGATTGCGATGGTTTATCGTGCGAAAGGATTGGTCAAAGACATGGAATTTGTACAATTTCATCCGACAGCTTTGTATAGTCCGATGGAACGGCCTTCTTTCTTGATTACGGAAGCCTTACGCGGTTACGGCGGCGTTTTGAGAAATAGCGCCGGTCAGGAATTTATGTATAAATACGATGAAAGGGGGTCATTGGCGCCACGTGATATTGTGGCCAGAGCCATTGACGCTGAAATGAAAAACAGTGGCAGCGATTTCGTGTATTTAGATCTTACGCATAAGAATCCGGAAGAAACAAAAAGAGAATATCCCACTATTTACGAGAAATGTTTGCATGAAGGAATTGACATTACGAAGGAATACATCCCGGTAGCGCCGGCCGCACATTATCTTTGTGGTGGGATTGTAGTGGATTTGGACGCCCGCTCAAACATCAATCGTTTGTATGCCGCCGGCGAATGTTCGCGAACCGGATTGCACGGAGCCAATCGTTTGGCTTCCAACTCACTGATAGAGGCCATCGTTTATGCCGACGCCGCGGCTAAACATTCGATTGCGCATTTGAACAGCTATACTTTTAATGAAAATATACCTGTCTGGAACGATAAAGGCACTTCGCTGACCGAAGAAATGGTGTTAATTACGCAAAGTGCAAAAGAAGTCGGGTCGATTATGAGTAATTATGTGGGTATTGTCCGCTCAAATCTGCGTTTAGAACGTGCTTTTGAACGCTTGGAAATCATTTACCGGGAAACGGAAAATTTGTTTGTCCGATCGACAGTCTCCAAGGATATCTGTGAATTGCGAAATATTGTCAATGTCGGGTATCTGGTGATAAAACAAGCGATGGAACGGAAAGAAAGTCGCGGCTTGCATTACACGATTGATTATCCTAAAAAAAATACGGTAGTTGTTGAATGAATACTTTAAAAATCAGTCAGCTAATTCCCTTGCTAAAAGCAAGGCTACAGCCCCGGCTCGGCGAAGGCTCCAGCCTTCGTCGGACTAAAAGCAAGCGTCCACGCTTGCAACAAAACAAAGTTTTGTAATAAATAATCCGCGGTAGGGGCAACCCTCGCGGTTGCCCCTTTTGTCATGTTTCAATAAACCAAGGTGTTCAGCGGATGTCTCCATGCGTTCGCTTCGCTCTCTTAGTCGACATGACGGGTCGACCGGAGCGAAGCGAGCGGAGACATCCGATGATAAACGTTAATAATTTATTTTGACAATACTATCCCGGCTCGGCGAAGGCTCCAGCCTTCGTCGGACTAAAAGCAAGCGTCTTCGCTTGCCACAAAACAAAGTTTTGTAATAAATAGTCCTGTGTAGGGGCAACCCTCGCGGTTGCTCTTTTATCATGTTTCAAGAAAAAAGTGTTCAGCGGATGTCTCCATGCGTTCGCTTCGCTCTCTTAGTCGACATGACGGGTCAACTGGGTAAAAAAACAGGAGGATAGGGATAGAAATGTCGGCAAAGCCGACATTTCTATCCCTATCCTCCCTCTCAAAAATAAGTCGCCGTCATGTCGACCGGAGAGAAGCGGAGCGGAGATTACCAAAACACAAACATGCAACTATTTTTTGATTTCTTTTCTTAATACTCTCAACATTAATATGGATAATAAAATATTTAAAATTGGAAATACAAAAAACATTCCTACCAAGTTGTTCCCGTGTGATTCAAGGACAAATAATATACTAAGAAAAATCAATGATACTACGGAATATAGCAACAATAAAATACTAAATAACAAAACTATTTTTTTATTCTTAATAAGCCACAATAGAAATGAAATAACTATGAGACAAATACTTAAAACAAAAAAAGAAGATGTTAAATGATTGTATTCAAGCAAAACTCTCAATTCATTTAGTAACAGCAAAACACCTTGCAATAACCACCAGACGAATGAAATAACTATAATATTATTATTTAACCACTTTATAATCATTGCTTCTTTATGTAATATCCATTGGGATTGTTTCTAATGATGGGTAGCGAAAGAACGCTACGCCGAGCGTGGAATTTTTGTGTAATTTTACAATACACTACGGAGAACAACGGGAAACATTTATCCTATTAGACTCAACATTCTCTTTGAATATATCTTGAAATGTACTCTCAAAA
>JAITNQ010000163.1 GCA_031290435.1 Candidatus Symbiothrix sp.
AGACATCGTAACCACCTCAGGGACACTCGGAGAGCCGGTTATTTTCGGCTTGACCGAAAATGATTTGCAACGCCTGTCCTACAACGAACGCCTGAGCTTCGATACGGTAGGCCTGACGAAAAGCGATATTTTACAACTCATGACGACCATCGACCGCCGGTTTATGGCCGGATTGGCCTATTTCTTGGGCGCACGGGAATTGGGCATGGGGATTTGCCGCGTCGGTAACGGAATTCCGGAATTACAATGGGATACCATCAAGCGGATACATCCGACTGCCGCTATGGTAGTGCCTTCATTTATTTGTAAACTAATCGATTATGCCATACAGGAAAATATTGATTACCGAAATGCTTCCCTCCGGAAATTTGTTTGCATCGGGGAAGCGCTCCGCAAACCTGATTTCACTTACAATACATTGGGCGAAAAAATAACCGGACAGTGGGAAAATATCAGCCTGTATTCCACTTATGCCTCCACGGAAATGCAGACTTCTTTCACTGAATGTGCGGCAGGAAGAGGCGGACACCTCCAGCCGGAACTTATCATTGCCGAATTTCTCGACGCTGAAGGGAATCCGGTAAAACCCGGCGAGGAAGGAGAAGTGACCGTCACGACCCTCGGCATAGAGGGCATGCCCCTCCTTCGTTTCAGAACCGGCGACATCGTGGTGCATCATACGGAGCCATGCGCTTGCGGAAGAAACACGGTACGCCTGAGCAGCGTCACCGGGAGAAAAGGACAGATGGTTAAATTCAAAGGCACGACACTCTATCCTCCTGCCTTATACGATATTATCGACAGCATCCCGGAAGTGGTAAACTATGTGGTAGAAGTCTTCCGCAACGAATTGGGGACAGACGAAATTCTGATTCGTATCGGAAGCAACCAAAAGTCCGAACAATTGGAAAAACACATCAAAGCTATTTTCCGGGCAAAAATCCGGGTTGCGCCGGCCATCGTTTTCGAATCAATTGATTACATCAATGCCATCCAATTTCCACAAATAAAAAGAAAAAGTGTTAAATTCATTGATAGAAGAGAATAAATATCGTATTTTTGTACCATTAAATAGATCTATTTTTTAATTGTAATTTTAATCTTATGAAGAAAATTTTTTTTATCTTTTTATTAAGTATTTCGGTTAATTGTTTTTCACAAAATGACTTAACTTCTATTCGGGAAATAAATTTTTACGGCGTTGATTTTTCTCATGCGAATCTTTTCGGTTTAGAAGAAAGTCCGGGTACCATACAATCAGGTTTGGCGAGAATCAACGATTTGTTCATATCCGAGATGAAAAAATACGATATCAACAGGTATTTCAAAAAAGGAGTCCTCAATTATTGCCTGCAGTCTACGGATGAAAATAACGACAGAATTGTTGTCGAACGGTTGGTATCCGAAACCCCGTTTATAGAACTGACGGAAGATAAAATAAGTGCGGTATTGGCAAGTTTGGCTTGTAAAGACGGTAATGGAGTCGGTTTGGTATTGATTGCAGAGAACCTCAATAAAGTGGAAAAAAAAGCCTCCTATAGGGTGATTTTTTTCGATGAAAGCACCAAGCGTATCCTTTACAAAAAAAATGTTTCCGGTAGGCCGTTCGGATTCGGAATCAGAAATTTTTGGGCAGGCAGTATTTTTCAGCTAATGAAAGAGTGGAAATATTAATTCATCAATATAAAAAATAAGAGATATTATGAATACATCCGAAACATCTTTAAATACGATCATAGTAGGCGCCGGACCGGCAGGCCTGACTGCTGCATACGAATTGCTGAAACAGACCTCAAATCATCCTGTCGTTTTTGAGGCCACAGACAAAATTGGGGGAATTTCTCAGACCGTACAATACAACGGCAACCGAATGGATATAGGCGGGCACCGATTTTTTTCGAAGAATCAGGAAATAATGGATTGGTGGAACCGCATGATGCCCATTCAGGGCAAACCCGCTTTTGATGATATTCTGTTAGGGAACAAGGATAAACCTTATGCAATCAATGGCCCGGACCCCGAAAAAGAAGACCGGGTTATCCTTTACCGTCAGCGTGTTTCCCGGATATTTTTCCTCCGTAAATTTTTTGATTATCCGATTTCACTAAAGATGGAAACTTTCACCAATATGGGGCTTTGGCGGACGCTAAAATCCGGCTTTGCCTATATTTTTTCCCAGATTTACAAAAGGCCGAATGACACCTTGGAAAATTTTTATATCAACCATTTCGGAAAAACGCTTTATCAATTGTTTTTCGAAGATTATACGGAAAAAGTATGGGGGGTGCATCCTTCCAAACTCGGTGCGGATTGGGGAAGTCAACGCGTAAAAGGCGTTTCGATTTCGGCTGTTGTAAAAGACATGTTGGCGAAGAAATTTTCTTCAAAAAAAGACGATAGAGAAGTAGAAACATCTCTAATTGAGCAATTTATATATCCGAAGTTCGGCCCGGGACAATTGTGGGAAATCGTGGCGGACGAAGTGCGGAAAGACGGAGGAGAGATACATCTAAAGAGCGAAGTTAAAAAGATACAGGTCAGCGGGAACAAAGTCGTATCGGTGGAATACGAAAAAGACGGTAAACCCGTCCGTTTCCCTTGCGATTATCTGTTTTCGACGATGCCTGTCAAAGACCTTATCGCCGCCATCGAAGGTATTGACGTCCCGTCAGACGTCAAACGGATTGCTGCCGAATTGCCTTACCGGGATTTTATTACCGTAGGCTTGTTGGTGAACAAGATGAAAATCAGTAACAAAACCAAAATAAAAACCTACAACGAACGCGTGCCGGATACTTGGATTTATGTGCAGGAACGCGATGTAAAAGTAGGCCGTTTGCAAATCTTCAACAACTGGTCGCCTTACATGGTAAAAGACTATAAAAATACGATGTGGATAGGGCTGGAATATTTCTGCACCGAAGGCGATGAACTTTGGACGATGGACAACGAATCGTTTATAAAGATGGCTATTGACGAACTGGTGAAAATTGATGTGATTGATAAAGAAAATGTCTTAGACGCCGTCAGAATAAAAATCAAAAAGGCTTATCCTTCTTATTTCGGCACTTACAACGAATTGGATAAAGTTAAATCTTTTTTGGATACGATTGAAAACTTGTATTGCCTCGGCCGGAACGGGCAACATCGTTACAACAATATGGACCATTCCATGCTGACTGCCATGGAGGCTGTGAGAAATGTCAAAGAAAACAAAACAAGTAAAGATAATATCTGGGCTGTCAATACGGAAGAAGCGTATCATGAGAAGAAGTAAGTGGTTTTACAAGGGACTTACAAGCATACATGAATTTGTTTTGCATGCTTCGGATTTAAAGCGCTTGGCGGTATTATTATTTATTTGCTTAATAGTCAGGATTCTATTTTTTTCCCTTTTGGTTCCGGGTTATATTAATTGTAACTCCGATAGTGTTTCTTATTTTCTACCGATAGATATATTTCACGGCGTCATTGACTTATATCGCACCCCCGTCTATATCTATCTGTTAAAATTATTCGGATATCTGTCGAAAGACAATTTGGTAAATAATTTTATCCTTTTCCAACATGCCGTTCTGTTTTTATCCATTATACCGGTTTATTATCTATTTAAAAATACCGTGAAAAACAAGTACCTGTTTTTGGGGGCAAGCCTATTTTACGGATGCTATTTTCCTGCATTTTATCAGGCCATCAATATCAATCCGGAATGTTTGTGTATAGCCGGTTCTACGCTATTGCTTTTCCTGTTGACGCTGTACGATAAAAATCCGCGAAAAGACACGGCGTTTGCCATCGGATTTTTACCTTTCCTCCTGATTATGTTGAAACCTGTTTACATCCTTCTTTTGGCGGTATCCGCCGTGTTTTTTGCTGCCCGCTTCCTCCTTGTCGGAAAAGAAAGAAAGACTTTGTCCTGTGGAATTTTAGGTCTGACGCTCGCCATAATGGGAACAGTCGCTTATTGCGGAATGAATAAAAAATACAACGGGGAATTTACCATCAGTAAGATAGCATTGAATAATACATTGGCAAATATTGTAATCAGCGGCGCATATCGATCCAGCGTTGACGAAGAATTTAAATCCATAATAGAAGAAACCAAGAAAAATTCTTTTTACACTGCTGTTTTCACATTGAACAACGAATGGATAGACCAATATAAGGAATCTTACAAATTGACTCCCTCCGACTTAGACAAGACGCCGGACGCATATTCTTGTTTAGAAGTTCCCAATACGGTTAATTTTTCCAAAGATAGAATTGATAAATTTGTAAATGAATCCGTGCGTACCAAGGCTTATATACGCTATATGCTTAAACAATTCGCAAGATTTGTGATGTACTACCAACTACTATCCATGATAATTTTGGCTGAACTAATCCTATTGATTATGGTCTTTTTCAAATACCGGAAATTGGCATGGGGTTTATTTTTCAGCATATTATTCGTTATTGGTCAATATTTTACCATTTCTTTTGGCGGTATTGATAATTGGTCCCGTTTGCTTTTGCCTTCATTTCCGTTTATTTTGTATATTTTTACCCAATTTTTCAATTATGGGATAGCATTGGTGGATAAAGATAAACTGGCGCTTGCAATGGCTGCTTTCTCTGATAAACAATAATTGCCGACAAAAAAAAATAGCGAGTTTGACTCGCTATTTTTTTCCTTACGAATTTAATCAGGATCATAAATCAATACTAATTTCCCATCAATGATCTCCCAATGTGATCCTCCGCCTTTAAGTTTCAACATTTGATTTTTTTCCATTGCATCCTTTTCAAAAAGTTCAAAATTTGTTTCCATAATGTTTAATTGTTAAATGTTAATTAATAATTTTTAATTTTATAAATGTTACTATCATTTACGCTGCAAAGTTAAAACATAAAATCAACGAAATAGTTATGAAATGTTATTTAATTGTTATATCTTTGTATGTCAGAAGACAGACAATGAATGAAAAATAATTATATAAAACTAATTACTTCTGTAGCGCTTGTTGCTATTTTTGTTTTGCAAGGAATGTGGCTTTACAATACTTATACGCTTTTAGAAACAGAATTTAATAAAAATTTAAGTAACATTTTCATTGGTTCTATAGAAAAAGAAGCATACATCCGAATGGATAATCCTTTGAGAAAAAAGTATTTAGAACATAAAATAATTGAGGGATATTCTGTGAAGAATGATCGTTATACAAACATAAAAGCGCTACAGGATTTCCTATATTCAGGAGAATTTCCAGTTTCAACGGCGGAATTGGATACGATCTTGAATAAAGATATGAAAATTTTAAAAATTCAAAATTATTCTTTATCCGTAGTGGACTCATTGGGGAACGAAAGCGGACGCATCAATCATGGTAAAACAGGTCTTTCGCCCTATATGGAAAAAATACAATTAACATCCGTTAATCCGCAGTATGCCATATTAATCGTTTCATCTCCTTACAAAATTATATTTGAGAAAATGCTATTGCTACTTATCGGTTCACTTGTATTAGCAATAGCAATAGGCTATTGTATTTTTCTACAGATAAAAATTATTATCCGGCAGGATAGGATAGCTGAAATCCGGCAGGATTTTACATACGCCATGATCCATGACATGAAAAATCCGATTACAGCTATATTAATGGGTATTAATACATTAAAGAGTGGTAAAATAGACAGTAAACCGGAGATGAAAGCGCAATTTTACAGAGCCATCGCTAAAGAAGGAGAGCATATTCTTACCATTACCAATAAAATATTAACCATTGCCCAATTTGAAGAAAAAAAGATTGTTCTTTCCAAACACCCAATAGATTTGGCTGAATTAATTGATAATTTAATGGAAAAATACGAACTGAATACATCGAAAGAGATTCTGTTTCATGTAGCATTAAATGGAGGGAAAAATATTTACGCCGATTATGAATATATCTATGAATCTTTCAGCAATATTATTGACAATGCGGTGAAATATTCTAATGAAAAAGTCAATATCTATATTACAAGTATCGCTAAAGACAAATTTGTTCAAGTCAAGTTCAAAGACGATGGAATCGGTATCTCCGCCAAAGACCAAAAGAAAATATTTGATAAATTCGAACGTGCTTCCGCCGTACAAAAGGAACAAAAAGCAAGCGGATTCGGCTTGGGATTGAATTATGTTTATCAAGTAATTACAGCACACGGCGGGAAAATTGAACTAAACAGCGAGTTAGGTTCATACAGCGAATTTATTATAAATCTACCATACAATGATAAAATTATTACTGATTGAAGATGACACAAACCTGAGCTATATCATAAAAAGCAGTCTCGAAGAAATTATAGGTGAGTATGAGGTGAGTATAGCTGCAAATGGAGCGGAAGGGCTTTCCATGCTGAAAACTGTTTGTCCGGATATTATTGTTTCGGATATTGAAATGCCGGGTATGAATGGATTGGATATGGTAAAAAAAATACGCCAAACCGACGCGGGAATTCCTATCCTATTTGCGACAGGAAAAGTTTCACCGAAAGACGTTATTAACGGTTATGGGGCGGGCGGAAATTACTATGTCAAAAAACCTTTTTTACCGGAAGAGTTGGATGCACATATTAAATCCCTGATTAATTTAAGAACCGATACGAAGGTACGCATAAAAAAATCCCTGCGGCAAATAGGAAATTATCTATTTGATACCAAAAATAACTGTTTGACTGATGGCTTAAAACGGCAAAAGTTGACAAGCAGAGAATCCCAAATCTTGGAATTATTGCTTGAAAATAAAGGAAAAGTCGTGAGAAGAGATGATATTCTGTTAAAATTCTGGGAGAAAAATGACTTCTATACTTCTCGAAGTTTAGATGTATTTATCAATAACATAAGAAGTTATCTGTCAAATGATGATACTATCATAATAAAGAATATCAAAAAAGTGGGTCTTTTGATGGATTTTGATTAATAAGTAATCGTCGAATGCAGCCTAACTGTAAAGCGCAATTTGAATTTCATTTATTTCGTTTTTTCTCTGCTGCATAAAATACAGTCAGCAAATTCTCTTCCCTGAGTATCTTACGGATATCGTTGACTAAACCCATATGGGTGTGTTTATCTATCTTTAACACAACGACTATCTTATCCAAATCTTCAGGCTTAACATCTTTTTTAATATGGCGAAGGCCTTCCTGTATGTTCTCTATGGTTACAAAATTGGCATTTAATTGTATCGCAGGCAATTTCTCACTATCTAACGAATCTTGTTTACCTACAATAATATAGACAAGCAATGATTTTTCTTTCAACTTTTGAAGTTCAACAGCATTCGGCACTTCAAATTGAGTCAGGACAGGCACTGAGCGCATGTTTGCTACCAGCAAAAAAAAGAACAGTAAAGTGAAAATCAAGTCTGGTAAGGAAGCCGTATTCAAGGCGGGTACCGTTCGTGTAGCTGCTTTCCGGAATCTACTCATCACGAACCTCCTTCCTTAACAATTCTTTTTCTGAAATTTGTTGGGGATACACTTCACGCAAGGCGTTTTTTTGTTCTTCCGTCAAATCATTGAAAGTTTTATGAAATCGTTCGTGAGCCAGTTCATTCCGCAAATCGGCATAAGCAGCCGTAAGCTCTTCTAATACGGAGATATAGGTTTGATAAGAAGCATCCCTGCTGATTTCGAGCTGAATGAGCGCCTTATCCGAAACAGGAAAAGATCCCAAACCCTCTATATCGGTAATGGTTTTCTCCGGCAAGAAATCCAAGTTGTTGGGGTTCGCAATGAATGTTATGGCGATATCCCGTATTTCGGACAATGCGACAAGATTATCCGTCGCTATCTGTATTTCATTGTTTTCGTGGATGGCGACCGTAAGAAAATTCCGCGTTTCGATATCCTGTTTCTTTTTCAACTTCGCCTCTGTAGCAGCCGGAGATAATCTTCTATAAATTCCTGATTTTGGCTCTAAAGAACCGGTTAGCAGAAAGAAAAGCAGCAAGATAAAGGCAATATCCGCCGAAGAGGTTGAATTAATCTGTGGTATTCCCCGCTTGAAATGAGGCATTTTTATTTTATCTTTTTAAGATAACTCCACAATATGCTGCCAAGCAGGAAGATAAAGGCCAAGGCCAGTAAAATATAGATGGAATAGAGCCACATATCAGTCAGTTTAAGCCAGATAAATGTATTTTCATTTCCTTTGTATCCCGGTATGTTCAGCGGATTTCCATTGCCCAGCAAGTAGGAGATAGCAAATAAGAAACCGATGGATATAAAAGCGACCGTAGACTGCCAAACTTTTTTCGGAGATTTTTTCCATTGTCGGATAAAATACCAGACGGAAAAAAGAAAAGTAGCTAAAATCGTTATAAATGCGATAATAAAAAGCCAAACGAGAAGTGATGAAGTTTCTTTTTCAATATCTTCCGAATCAACCGCATATGCCAGATAAAACCATGCAAATAAACCCAAGGTGACCAACATACAGCCCCAGAGGATAACGGTAGAGATTTTATTGGAAGAAAAAAACGACATAAACTAAAAACTATAAGTTAAAAACTAAAAACTGATTGCTGGGGGTTAGGGGTGGAGATCGGTATTTTTATAGCCGGTAACCATATCTAAAATCCTGACGGCGCTATCTTCCATCTCATTCACAATTCCTTCGATTTTGACAAGAATATAATTGTAAAAGAATTGAAGGATGATGGCGACAATCAGTCCACCTACGGTAGTTATCAAGGCAACTTTCATTCCTCCGGCAATAATGGAAGGATTGATATCTCCATATTGCTCAATATTGTCGAATGATTGGATCATTCCGACCACGGTGCCCAAAAAACCAATCGAAGGTGCAACTGCTATAAACAAGGTAATCCACGAAAGGTTTTTTTCCAACAAGCCGGTCTGTACACTACCGAACGAAGTGATAGATTTGTCGATGGCATTTAAACTTTCGTTAATCCTTGACAAGGCTTGGTAGCAAATCGAAGCGACCGGGCCTCTTGTATCTCTGGCTATTTCTTTGGCGCCTTCCACATCTTTTTTTGCTAATTTTTCCGCTACTTCCGATAGTAATTTTTTGGTATTCACTTGAGCCAGATTCAAATAAATAATCCTTTCCAAACAAAAAGCAAGTCCGACAATTAATGAAAGTGCAATAAAACTCATAAAAAGCGCAGAACCTTCGATGAATCTGGTTTTCAACACTTGATGAAAACTACCCTCCGAATCCAACAATTCCTCCGGATTTTCGATTAAACCCGGAATTGAGTCTTGACCCAATAAACCGATAGGAGAAACAATGATTAGAAAGCAGAAGATCAGTATAACATTTATAAACTGTTTCATTA
>JAITNQ010000174.1 GCA_031290435.1 Candidatus Symbiothrix sp.
AATGCCACTTTTAAATATGCCAGGGCTATTTATCCTGTCAGCGATGAAAATTTATTCGACCAGATTATTATAGATATTGATTTTTTTGAATATAAGACCATTTCTATTGATAAATCGGGAAATTTATTTTTTTTAGGGAAGTATCGAACTTTTTTTGATGGTCTTCACACCTCTGAAGAAGGGAAACGCGCTTTTAAACAGATAGAGTTATTGTTCCGAGAAGCCAACGCTCAAGTCAGATTTATTGATGGATTTCCTCAAAAATTGGATACAATAGAAGACAGTTGGATGATTCCTACTATTACTTTTGTAAAAGATCATAAAATGGCAACCATCATTGGTCCTGTATTGGGTAACTTATGTGAAGAATATGAGGGAAGAGATTATCATTCAAGAGAATTTAAATGGGCTTACAGGCAATCCCTGTATTTGGAGCAGCAAATGCCGGTACAGCCATTTGACGCCTCAAAATACGTATTGGATTCAACTTTTTATAGTCGAGATTTTCCGCGTTTTGTATTTTTTCGTAACGGTATTCATACCGTAAGTTTATATAGCTCAGAATATTTCTATTTGTGGACGCAATTGTTGCAAGCAAAAAAAGTGGAGGTAAATTTCACGCCTATTTATAAGATCGTTTGTGATCTGACAAATAAATATATACAATCCGACGGCAGGTACTACCGTTACCAAACCGACAAAGGCGAAACAATAACGCTTGATTTGGGCTTCAATTTCATTGAGGAAAATGATTTGGGGGATAAGTTTGAAGACCGGAGAAAATGATAAGAAAGGTTCCAGTCTTACAAAACTTCGATTTAGTACTTCAAAACATCCTTTTGGTATTTCAAAACTCCGATTTGGTACTTCCGAACTTCGATTTAGATGTTCCGAACATCAATTTTTGGTACTTCCGAACATCGTTTTTGATGTTTTGAACACCGATTGAATACTTCAGAACGCCGATTTTGATGTTCCGAACATCAATTTTTAATACTTCCGAACACCGATTGAGTACTTCCGAACATCAAAATCGAGGTTAAAAAAGCCGTTTCCGACGTTATGAGTATCTAAAACGGCTTTCTGAGCATCCTTCGTGACGCTTTTAGAAACGGGTTCCTATTCCGTTACATCTGTTTCGTTGGTTTTATGTTTGCCTTCTATTCCAACAGCAAATTCCTATTGTGATGCGTTTCAATAGTTGAACCATCGGTCATCTGGAGTCGACTGTCTTGTATCCGGAAATTATCGGTATAGCAGATGATACCGGCTTTTTCTGCCTGTATAACTAAGTTTTTCATTTCAATATTTTGAATGATTGACTTTTCCGTCCCTACACAGTTGACAAAAGCGCCGGTATTTTTCGCCTCTATATCGGAGAGGTAAATATTTCGGAAATGCGGTAAGCCTTGTTCCCGGCTAACTTCCTGAAGCATCACTTTCCAATGAGCGGGTATGGTTTTTCCTTCGTATTCCGGCGGTAATGAGGAATAGCTGTATGAAGGATTCCAGTTCATATCACAATTAAGGACATATTTCACGCTGTCTGTTTGCACCTTGCTCATGTAAATATGCTCCACAGTCCCGCCCCGTGTCATTGCCGATTTGATTCTCAAGGCGGCGCTTGTACCCAAGGCGCGGCTTTCGGTACAGCAAATGTACCGGATATCGCCGGAGGTTTCGCTACCGCAGGTCATCAATCCCGCTCCTTTGCGGGCGATGCAGTTGCGGATAAAAACGTATTCGGTCGGCCGGTTCACCCGAAGTCCGTCCGCATCCCGTCCAGCTTTCAGGCATATATTGTCATCGTTGCAGTCAATGTCGCAAGCATCAATCAGGATATGATGAGAAGAGTCAACATCTATTCCGTCTGTACTGGGTCCGTGTCCGTCCGTGTTGTTCCGGATATTTACGCCGCTAACGGTACAATAAGAAGAGTAGAGCAGTTGAATCGTCCAAAAGCCCGACCGCAAGAAAGTCAATCCGCTGATACGCACATTTTTTGATTCGGAGACCAAGAGTGAACGCACGCGCTTGCAATCATAATCGACAATCCAGCGCAGTCCTCTTTTATCGTAGTCTTTACGCATCGTCCAATAGGTATCCCAAAGGTATTTTCCGTCTCCATCTACCTCTCCCTCACCTGTGACAGCTACATTTTCCTGATTGATTACATTGATTATGGCAGAAGGCCAAAACATTTCAATACCGGCGACACGGGTAAATCTATCCGGAAAATCTTCTACCCGGTTGATGGCTTTCAGACAGACGCCTTTGGCAATATGAAGCTCAACATTACTTTTGAGATAAATAGCTCCGGTCAGATAAACGCCCGGTTCAAATTCCACCCTTCCTCCTCCTTTTCCGGCGCAGTCGTCGATAGCCGCCTGAATTTGCCGGGTATTAATGCTTTTGCCGTCTCCGGAAGCGCCAAAAGCATTCGCTTTGATACAATTTTTACTTTCGGGAAAATTTTGAGACCCTACTGTTTTGACCCAATCGGGTAAAGTGTTTCCGGCTTGTTCACAGTCGGATTGATTCCGAAATTCCACCATTTTTACGCCATCGGGCAAGGGAATTTCCGTATCCTTGATAGTTATATTTTGGGTATCATCCAATACGAAAGCCGGTCGGAAATCTTCTGTGGCGAAAGCGGTATAGATATGATGAAAATGAATGTTATTTGCATGACGTACAAAGAAAACGGAGGCAGGTATCGTACCGAACATCCAGGGTTCAGGATATATTTTTTCGTTCTCCGGAGGGACAATCGCCGCATATTCCCGTCCGTATCCCCCCTTGTACAGAATCCGGATATTGCTGAGTGTCACATCTTCAACCGGATGGCCGGGTATTCCGCTGATGATGGACGCATAACGGGAATCGGCATTGAATACGTTGATGTTGTCAATCAATATCCTGCGCATTTTTCCGACCGGCGTACCTTCAGGACTGCGCATACGGGCGCCCAGACGGAGAAATAACGGTGCATTGACAATATCGCGCATCGTAATATTGCTTATTGTGATATCTTCCAAACAGCCGCCATCAACGGTTTCGAGCGCCAATCCGCGGCAATGCTCAAATACACAATTGCTGATTGCGATGTTTTTGAAACCGCCGCTTGATTCGGTGCCGAATTTAATTCGCCCGCAATTAAAACCGTGGTCGGGCGCTTGCGGTTCGTCCGTCTGATAAGCGCCGGTAAACACACTCCCATAGTCATAACCGCTCACGAAGCAATTGGTAATCGTGACATTTTCCGTATCTTTAAAATACCCCAAACCATAACAGGCTTTTAATACAATGGCATCGTCCCATGGCGAATTAACCGTACAATTGGAGATGCGTACATTCCGGCAACAATCAATATCCAATCCGTCTCGGTTGGTATCAATCAGCAGGTTATCAATACTCATATTGTCCACACCGGTTGCCAACAAAGCGAAATGACCGCAACGCAGCATCCGGATATCTTTCAGGATAATGTTTTTACATTCTTTCAAACTGATGGCTTTGTTCGCTACACCTTTCAATCGGCTTTCTTCCCGGCTCAGGCCGGTTCCGGTAATCGTACCCGTTCCGCAAATAGTAATATCTTCCTCACCGATTGCCCAAAGCAGACTGTTTTTCCAATGACTGTGTCCGAAGTCTTGAAACCGGTTGTGTTCGTTCGGCTCCGCTTCGTCATAACCTTCCGTAGCAGACGGGAAAGCTGCGGTAATAACAGCCCCGGCGTCTAAAAACAGACGGATGTGACTTTTCAGGCGGATGGAATAGGAAAGGTAGTTACCGGCAGGGAAATAGAGGGTGCCTCCTCCGGAAGACGCCAAGGCTTCAATCGCCCGGTTGATGGCGTATGAATCAATGGTTTTCCCATCGCCTTTGGCGCCGAAATCTTTCACATTGACCGTTCCGTCATGTTTTTTTTGCGAAGCCGTCGTTTGTACCGGTTTGCCGAAAGCGCTTTTTTGCTTCTCCGAAAAAGAGAAAGGGTCAAAATGTTTCCCTTGCGCCGTATTTTTAAAGAGTTCTTCAAGCATGAAATAATTGTAATCCGCTTGCGCATTTTGCTCATACAGGCAAAAATAATATTTCACTCCCGCTTGAACAGGTAGTTTGGCAGCCAAAGCCGGGGTATCGGTTTTCTTCCCCGAATGATAAAAAGCGAGGGGGGAAGACTGTTGACGGCCATCCGATAAGCGGATATCGGAAGTCGGCGGAATACAGGCTTGTAATGTGCGTAGCGCCATACTTTCGCCATAATATACGGTAAAGGCGCTCCCCTCCACACTGAAAACATTGTCTTTTTCTCCACCTGCTCCTCCATACGACCAGAAAATCGCCCTGTTTTCCGGAATATTTTCCGGAAAAACTTCCATAATAAATCCTTTTGTATCCGTTAATTTACAGACTGAAATCCGGATATTTCCTTTTCCCAACCAAGGATGTTTTACCGAATAGCTGTTTTTTCTCTCGGATGCTGCAATGTTTGTAACGGAAGTTTCGTTCATCCAACAACTTTTTTCTCCCGAGAGTAAACCTAATTTGAACTCGCCCAAGTCTACAGGAAGAAAAAACGTCATTTTCGAATCCTGTTCTTCTGCCTGTTTCAATTCGTCCGGCGTATCTATGGTATAGGTATTTATCCGTTCGTTTTCCTTTCTGCAAATATCCCGGATACATTCCGTATCCACCGTATATTGCGGAAAGAACGCTTCCGATTGCATATAATTTAAGATGGAAGTATAGAGTTGTTGCGCAACCGGACGATTTTCCCAATCGCTTTTCAAATCGGCGCTGCATACCATTATTTTGCCGTTCAATACCTTGGTTTCGAACAGCATCCCGATTTTCCGGTTGTGAAACCAAGTGTCTATGCCCTGTATCAAGGCTTGAAAACCTTTTGGAAAAGCGGATAATTGCATTACCTGTGCATTTTGCACCAATTCCCACCACTGCAGGTTGCTGTGATAGTCGGTAGGAAAATCGTTGAAAACAGGATGATGCGGGTCCACTAAAATCCCGGTGGTATGCGGAGGCCGCATTTTGAACCATGAAGTGTTCCAAAAAACAGGCAAAAAGTGTTGTACGATGTCCTTTCCGTATTCTACTTTTCCTGCCGTAAGCAGTAGCACTTTCCCGCCGTTTTTCAATTGCGCCAAAGCGGTATTGTCCAAAGTATCCGTTTCATAAATTCCGTTTAGTTCCGGTTTTTCCCGTACCGGATAAACAAAGAAATCCCAATCGTTTACACAAGCGGTGTTTTCGATGGCAACGGCTAAGTTTAGTTGAGTCGCCCGGTCAATTCCCGAAAGCGGAATTACGATTTGTCCGGCTTTGCAAGCATGTCCCAACGGAATATCAATCGGTTTCATTTTGTCTGAAGTAAGGACTTTCCCCGTATTGTCTTTGAGTGTCCATTTTATGATGGCCGAATGAAGTGGAACTTGTCCGAAATGGCTGATTTCCACATCTGCCATCAGGGATTCATTGTTGCGGTAAACAAATTTGTCTGTGCGGATAAGCGGAACGGTTTCGTCGCAAAAGCGGCGGAATTGTCCGGCATCCATATAGCCTTTTTCATCCCAAAAAACATCTAATATACCGACCAAAGCTGTTCCCTGACCGGAGTAATCGTTGAGCGAGAGTAATTGAAAGCCTGCATATCCGGGTGTGCGCAACGTTTTTTCTATTTCATGTTTGTAGCATAAGGCCTGCAATTTTCCGGAGGCCATCATAAACTTTTGTCCGAGTTCGGCCATATCGTGATCGGCCAAATCCTCCCGGAACAGTTCAAAATTCAGCGCTTTATTAATACCGGTGTATTTATTTATTTCTTTGAAATTAGGGAAAGCGCACCATTGGCCGGTTTCATGCGATACATAAGCTTGTTTGATGGTATCAATACGGGGACTATAATCCGAGCGACTTTCCGGGCGATTGTTCCAAGCAAGTCCCCGTGCGCCGGCTTTTACATGATATTGGTTACGTGGCTGCCAAGCCCAACTTTGGCCTACCGAGGCGCCGGTATATACCCGGCGGGAATCCGTTTTCTCCCAGTAATCGACGAAACGGCTCACCCAAGGCACCCAGTTTCCTGCGGGTTCGTTACCGCAAGCCAACATACAGAAAGAAGCATAATTGCCGTAGTATTCGACCATTTTTTGCGTTTCTAACAGCAGGTAGTCGTCTATCGGACGTCCCAAACCCAATCCGGAGCCATGATTCGGCCAGCTCGGACCTTCCGGTTGCAGGTAAATACCCACTAAATCAGCGGCAATAAAAGCCGCTTCCGGCGGACAATAGGAATGGAAACGGACATGATTCAATCCGTAATTTTTGCATATCCTGAAAATCCGCTCCCATGCGGCGGTATCCATCGGCGCATAACCGGTGAGTGGGAAACAACAATTTTCTACCGTTCCCCGGAGGACAATCGGACGTCCGTTTATGTGAAAATATTTTCCCCGGATGGTAAATTCCCGCATACCGAATTGTATTTCTTTTTCACAATTTTCCTTGTCTGTGGAAAGTTTAAGCTGTAAATGATATAAAGCAGGATTAAATTCATCCCACAATTGGGCGTCCGCTCCCATGTCCAAACTTGCTTCTATGGTATTCATCCCTTCTGCCAGCGTGACAGGCAGGTTGATACCGGAGACCGTGTGCGTTTTGCCGGTATTAAAACTTTTTGCGGACAGGGAAATATTCCCTTTCCGTTGCCCTTTCAGTAAATTAGTAACCTTTATTTTCACAAGGGCTTTTTTAGCCTGAATATCCGGGAAAACCTGTACATTCCCCATGTATATTTTTGGACAGGCTTCCAGATAGATTTTCCCGACAATGCCGTTCCAGTTGCCCTGTGTCTGGTCGGTAATGCTATGTGAATCTTTTCCGACATTGATTTCCTTCGTTGTGTTGTCGATGGCTATTACAATACGATTATCACCGGGTTTCAGCCAATCGGTCAGGTCGTATTCGTGCGGGACGCAATGGCTCATGAAATTACCGGCTTTTTGTCCGTTTACCCAAATGACGGTTTCAACATGAGGGCGTTCCAAGTACAATACCATTCGTTTGTCTTTCCATGAAACAGGAATCTGTACGTTTTTTCCATACCATGCCCAGCCAATATAATGTTTGTCGGGCGTCAGGAAAAACGGAATTTTCAGCTGTCCGGGTAAACGGTATTTCTCCAAACGCGGATTGTAGAAAAATGAACTGTCGTAAATACTTCCTTCCCATTGGGTTTCCAAGGAAATAGCGTCGCCTTTGCGATTTTCGGTCATGGAGCCGGGTAGTTGAATGTCGTCGTCAAATCTTTTCGTAGACCACGATTGTGTTTGCCCGATTCCTTCCCGGTCGATGGCAAAATCCCATTTTCCACCCAAGTCAATATGGTCTTGCGCAAAAGAAGGGACGAGCGCATATAAAACGGCAATAAAAAGGCTGCTGAGTCTTGAAGGGAACTTTTTCATGCGGGGTTTCATTTATGCCAAGTAAAAAACTTCTTCCAAAGGAATGGATACAGGTGAATTATCGGAATTTGCCTCCATAATATCGCTCATGTAATCCCACCATTTTTGTTGAATCTCCTCATTTCCGAGTTCTTGAGACGAAACGTCTCCGCTTATTTTTTGCACGCCGAACAGGCTATTGGTTTCTTCATCCAAAAAGATAGAATAGTCGCTGATGCCCGAATTTTTAATTAATGCGGCGATTTCCGGCCATATTTCATTGTGTCGTTTGATGTACGTTTGTTTGCAACCTTGTTTCAATTTCATTTTAAATGCCAATCTTTGCATAATCAATATTTTTAATAATTAATAGATTCAATGTTTCCCGCAGGAAATCCAATCTTTTATAGGTATAGTCCGTGAAACTTTTATCACCGGTCGTTTCACCGGCAAGTAACATACCGGAATAGGTCACGCCCCATTCATAGCTGGCCAAGCGGAAAGCGCCGCGTTGAAGTCCCGAATGGGAATCAATCGCGCTCAAGTCCATTTTTTCCCCGCTACGGGTATCTATAACTTGTGTTGGCGTTTCCGTTTCCAAATAGTTTCTCACCCTGTCCAAGACTTTTTTGACCGACTCCGGAGAAGGTATTCCATAAGGATTGCGGTATTCCGGTTGCAATAAATGCAAGGCCGTGTTAAAATCATTTTGCGGTGTTTTTTCCTGTCCGAATAAAGCCGTCGACAGGCAAAAACAGCAGCAAAAGCATAAGATACATGATTGTTTCATATGTATTTTTTATTTAGCTATCCAAACCGAAACGCCTGCCGTAGGAATCTCCTTGCCGCCTATCAGATATTCTGTACTTTCGGGCAAGGGTAGGGTATAGGTCTTATCGGCATAGTTTACCGCTATACCGAATCCGTTGCGATATTCTATATGTAATCCGGGAGATAAGTTTAACAGCGGAATTTGCAATTGAGAATAGATTTTTTTCAAGATGTCTTTCTCCAATTCTCCGGTCTGGGAATCAAGGCCGATATAACTGACACTTCCTTTCCCGTGTTTATAAAAGGTAACGGCAGGTCGTCCTTCGTAAAAATCGCCCGTGTAAATTGCGCCTGTTTCCGTGTTTTTTTCCGGAATCAGTATTTCTCCCCAACTTGTCCAAGGGTATTTGCGTCCTTCAAACAAGACGGAATCCGGCGTTTCCGGCAACAATAAGTCATAAAAATCTATTTTCGCCCCGATTAAACCCTGAATCGGTTCGGCAAAAGCGGCTTCAAAAAGTTGCCCATTCCGGTTTTTATGTCCCGTGCGGCAGGTTAGTATCAGATTTCCCCCATTTTCTGCATATTCTTTCCAACGTTGAACCAAGGATTTATCAATCATTTCGTAAGCCGGAGCAATGATGATCGGGTATTTCGAAAAATCCGCTTTTTCATCAATAAAATCGACAGGCGCGCCAAAACTTTTCAAAGCATTGTAATACTTATCAAGATGTTTTTCGGTATTCCATTCGGTAGTTTGTTTGTTCCTTTCTGTTTCCCATGTATTTTCATGATTGTAGAGGATAGCGGTACGGCGTTTTTCGTAGGCATCGGGATTTTTGGCGTTTTTCCGGTAGTGATTCCGGAGTGTATTTATTTCTTGTATGAAGCGGGCATATTCCAATCCGCCGGGAGTAGGCGTAATTCCGTCCGAACCGACAATGCCGTAGTGATACAGTTCCGTACCGTAAATCGGTTGGCGGTAGCGGTAAGTACAAACAAAGCGACTCTCGCCGGCAAAAACATGCCATAGCCACAGGCGCACCGCACCCGGAAGCGGTTGCGGATTGATTTTACCCCAATTGACTTGTCCGGGTTGCAATTCCATTACACCATAAACACCGTCGATTGTCCGAAAAAAATCGTTTGCTTTGGCAATCCGTTCTACCGGGCCTAAACGATAACCTTTCCGTCCGATACCGTAATTTTCACCGAAGACCATGTAGCGGGTATAGGAATGAATATCCAATTCACCGCTTTTCCGCAAATGCCCGTCACTGTATTCCGGGATGTAATTGGTCGTTATCCATTGCTTTCCGTCTGTATTCCGACGAATGGTTTTTGCCTGTTCGTCTAAGAAAACGGCTGTTTCATCGGTTGTAAAGCGATTGTAATCAAGTATCTGATGCGAATTCATAAACATTTGGGAGGTAGGCGGAATATTGATTTGCTCGAAATCACGGTATGTCTGGCTCCAAAATGCGGTTCCCCATGCTTTATTTAAGGAGTCGATGCTTGGATACCGCGTTTTCAACCAGTTACGGAAGCGTTGTCGGGCGTCTTTTCCATAGTCGCGACTGGGACGGGGTTCGTTGTCCAACTGCCAGGCGATGATTCGTTTGTCTTTTCCATACCGTTGCGCTAATTTTTCAATCATTTTCAGGGCATATTGCCTGTAAAAATTATTGGACGCCGAAGGATGCTGACGGGCGCCATGGTCTGTTTTTGTGCCGTTTTCATGTTCGATCAGCACTTCCGGGTATTGTCGAACGAGCCAGACAGGCGGCGTAGCGGTTGAGGTACACAGAATCACTTTCAACCCGTTTTGTGCGGCGATAGCAATGGCTCGGTCGAGCCATGCAAAATCGTAGACCCCTTCCGCAGGTTCGAGTTGCGCCCATGCAAATTCTGCAAAATGGACAAATTCAAATCCTAAACGCTTCATTTGTTGCATATCTCTTTCCCATTGCGATTCCTCCCAATGTTCGGGATAATAGTAGACGCCTGTGGTAATCAAATCCGCTTCATTGAAGAAACGAGCGGCAGGTTGGGCGCAAAGATTAATTATACCGGATAATACGAATGTTATTACGCAAGTTGTTCTCATATGGCTGTTTTTTTAAGTTCCTGAATGCTAACCGGACCTAACAATCCGGAAGGAAGCGGCTCCCAAGTATCGAAACGTGTAGCATTATAGGTAATGCTTACAAAATTGATTTCATGGAAAATACGCCATTCTATGCCTTGCCGGTCATAATCGGCAATGCGGTTCGCCGGAAGATTGGTCACTGCTATCTCTATTGTATTTTCACCCTTCTGTAGCCATTGACCGATATTGATTTCAAACGGGACGGCATAGACGGTTCCCGCTTTTTTACCGTTCACTTTTACGGAAGCGCTTTCCCTTACATCTCCCAGACAGAGGCGATATTCGCAGTCTGCTTCTTTTTCGAAATTCAGTTTGATTGTATACAAAGCCGTTCCCATGTTTTTTTTCAAGGTATCATTTCCTAATTCCGTCCATGAACCCGGCGCCGGTAGCCGGAAACTTGTTTTTACCTGCGGTTCGCTTTCTATGAAAGACATTTCCCAGCCTGTTTTCAGTTCCCATTGCTTGCCGTCGGCTTGGTAATACGGCCATGAATCTGTTTGAATAGCTTTATTTGTAAATGTTTTCAAAATAATGGATTCACCCGGTTGAAGCTGCATAAAGACTTCCGTCAAACCATTCTTATTCCGCAAAGCCGCCTTTCCTTTCTTTCCTGTCATAGGGTCGAAAAATACGGCGCAATTCGCTTGCGTACCCAGCGCGACCCAATCATTTACCGTGTTGTTTTGTAGCATGGCGCAGAAATAAATATGACCGTCTTCGTGGCTGCGGCGAATCAGTTTTCCGCCCCAATCCGAGACGAATGATTCTTTGTGCTGATTAAATCTCGAAAGCGTTTCCGCATAATTGTTACTTCCGGTAATCACGTTTCCTTTGCCTGTAGGTGTTTCCGATACCTTTTCGAAAGCGCTTATTTCCGGGAACTGTTTCATCAATGCTGCAAAAGTTTTTCTTTTGGTTTCCAAATCAGCCGCTCCCGATACATCCACGGGATATTGTCCGGCAAAAACAATAGTGGCTCCCTGCTTTGTCAATGCGAAGATACGTGCAAGCGTTTCAATGGGGATTACCTTGACAGAAGGGAGTATCAGCGCTTTATAGCGGCTTCCGCTTGCTGTTGTCAGGTATCCGTTTTCAACGGTCGTTGTTTGCAGGAAAAGGTCGGATATATAATCTATGTCAAATCCACAGGCCATAATTTTTTCGACGGCTCCGCAAAATTCCGGCAAACGCTCCCGCATACCATGTATGGCGAAAGTTGTAAAATAATTGCCGCGTTGTTCTTGCCAAATGTCGTGTACAGGCAAGTAAAGCAGAAAATCGTTGTCCGGTTTTCCGGTTTGCAAAAATGATTGGGTACGGGCTATGTACTCGAAAAAGGCAGGCGCATCTCGCCAGATACTGTTGGTCGGCGACATATCTACCGCTGCATAAAATTTCCAGCCCGGCCAAGCAGCCTCTTGGGGTGAATAAGTCGCGCCGTGGAAAAAGACGTGGTTGACGCCGGAGGCAAACATCAGGTCAATTTCCGGTTTACATTGCGACAAGGAGGTACGGAAATGTTCCGTCAGCCAGGTAAATGTTTCTGCGGAAGTATATTTTTTCCCTGTGATATGCGCTGCTGAAGAAGCGTATTTCAATATACTGGGGTCGCTGTCATTCTGTTTGCGGATAGAATCTTTGCGCAAGCTGGGTATATCAAAATCGGTGATTCCGTATGATTCACATTCGGGAATATCGACCAAAGCGTATAAATCAAGCAGGTTTGCAGGAGACCCATGCGCTTGGTTCCGGTTGGTAGCCTGATGGGAATGTACCCAATCCGTCCATGTTTTAGTAAAATTATCTCTCAAAATGTCGCCGACGGTTTCCCTGTAATCCGAAATAATACGAACAGAAATAGCGGTAGCTCCGTCCGCCAGTAATTCGGGAAAATAATCCTGCAAGCGATAGTTTCGCCGCTGTTCAAATTCTTTCAAAAATCCGGGCGTCCAGTCTGCGCCGTAAACTTCATACGAATCGTTGAAAAAGCTATTAGGGAATGGCGTGTGATTGGCCGAGAAAGCCTTCTCGAATTTATCTAAATACCGCTGTACGGCTTCTTTATTCAAATGGTCCAGCACATAGCCTTGTCCGCCGGGAGCCGCCCGTTTCACTTGTTGAAGCGTTTTGCCGACAAAAAGCGCAATCAGTTTGTAGTCCTTCCCCTGAGGCGCAACCCAATCTAATTTTCCATTGGGCAAAACCTTATCGCTCAAATCCAATTTCTCGCCCGATACCGTATAGGCCATCAATTTGTCTATATAAGCAATGGTTTGTTGTTTTTCATCGCTTATGACCAGCGGTTCCGGCAAAGAACGGCCGCCTTTGAGTTCATATTCCTGAAAAAACGCCTTGCTTGCCGCATCTTCAAGACTTATTTCCGGACCGCCGAAAGGCCAACCGGTTCCATTATTCATGTCTACACTCATACCCAAACGCTTGGCTTCCGATTGGGTAAATGCCAGTAGGTTCATCCAGCGAGGAGAAAGGTAGTCGATGTAATGGTCTTCCCGTCCTTTTACACCATAGATAGGTGTAATTTCCACGCCGCCGATTCCGGCCTTGCTCAAAACTTCCATGTTATAAGTCAGGTTGACCGAGTCGACGTCGCTACCCAACCACCACCAACGTGTCCATGGTTTGGCTTCCCGGCTTATTTCCGGCCATGAAGCATCGTTCGATACCGAAGTGCATCCGTATGCCATCCAAGAAACGACAAAAACGAGAAAAATCTGTTTCATACTTGGAAAAATTATGAATTATGAACGCTTGTGTTTTTTTATGCAAAGTAAATGGTAATTATTTAAAAAAGGAATGTAAAATCATTCAGTTGTATCGAAAATTGTACAAAAGTTTTAGCCTGTTTTGTTTGGATTATACCGAAACGCCGAATACATCCGAAAGATAAGGAACAATAACTACACAACAGATGCCAGTTCACGACTGATAGAATGAATTCCATTGATAATTTTTTCCCGTTGCGCTGGGCGCGGCTTGCGGTATCCTGAAGCGTAATGTCCAATTTGCTTTTCATTGATTCCTGTGGCCCGGGAGATGGCAGAACGGGTAAGAATGCCATCAAGCCGGTGCAGCAAGGCAGAAGTTTCCAAGATGTAATCTAATTCGTAATCGCCATTTTTGAGCCATTCCGGTAGAATATCACCGTCCGACAGGCATCCTTCGATATGAAATTGCAAGGCGGAATCAAATTCTTTTTTCAGTCCATCGAATGTTTTATGTGTAACCAAAACAATTCCGTTCAGATTTTCATAATCATCTGTACCGGCAGAATAGTTATTTCCGCTCCAACCTACCATAACTTTTATTTTTTCCATTGTTTTATTGATTTATGCAGGGTGGTTATCGCCATCCTGCCTGTTTCCAAATGCTGTTTAATGTTTCTTGACTTACAGTGTCGCTAAGTTTACCGTTTATAGTAACTTTCCCCTTTTTAGTTGGATGCTTGTATTGCCGGTGGCTTGTGCCGTTTTGCGAATATTTATACCATCCGTCGGCTTCCAGCAATTCAATGACTTCTCTTACTTTGTAACGTTTCAGTGTGTATTTTTTTATTGTTTGACCTCGCAAAGATAGTAGAATTACTAACATTATCCAAACATTTTCCCAATTATTTTTCGTTCGATACCGAAGTGCATCCGTATGCCATCCAAGAAACGACAAAAAACGAGAAAAAACTGTTTCATACTTGGGAAAATTATGAATTATGAATACTGCTTATGCCTTTCGGTCAAGTGAATGCCTGAAAGGCAATATCTTCATAACCACTGGTCGCCGCCCAGTCGTGTTCGGAAGATTTTCCATGTTAATTGTATGTATATTTCACAACGATTGAAAAATTTCACCAACGTGCCAGGCGCGTAGCGCCGCTATTTTTGTAGCCGGGTACGTAAGCGCCCGGTAATAATGTGCATAATCCCACCCAAAGCAGCGTAGCTGCGACATTTTTTGTCCGGATTATTTTGTCCGGATAAATTTTTTTTCTCAAAATGTTGCACATATCCATTTTATTCATACCTTTACGCCGCAAAATAAGTATAATCGGGTACATAACTTCTACTTTTTAATTTTCAAAGTAGAAAAACTTATGAAATTTTTTTATGATACAAGCTTTAACAAGTATAACCAAGTCCTCTTCGGCGTTTGCCGGAACACAGAAAGTCTCACCGAGCCTTCGTTGGTGTTTTCTAAGACTCCGAAAGCCTCACAAATCCTTCACCGACATTTTCTGTGACACAGAAAGTCTCACCGAGCCTTCGTTGGTGTTTTCTGGGACTCAGAAAGTTTCACAGAGCCTTCGTTGGTGTTTTCTGGGACTCAGAAAGTCTCAAATAGCCTTCGTTGATGTTTTCTGAGACTCAGAAAGTCTCAAATAGCCTTCGTTGGTGTTTTCTGAGACTCAGAAAGTCTCAAATAGCCTTCGTCGGCGTTTTCTGGAACTAAAATAAAATCATTTTTATATTATTAATAACAAAAACAAAAAATTATGGCAAATTTGATCAGTAAATTAGATTACGTACAACTCCGTAACGAGTCGCATGTAGAATTTCACGAAACCGTGAATCGTCTTTTTATCACGTATCCGCCCTCAGAATTGGGTCTTGCAACACTGTATGAAATTTACAAACCCCAGTTCGACGCCGAAGTCTCCGTGCTTGATCTTATCCGAAAAAGTGACTATACGGAAGATATTTATGAACAAGACCATCTGCGCGACCACATTTTTCGCGGTCTTACCGATGCGGTGAAGTCGGCGCTCAATCATTTTGACGAGGCAAAAAAAAATGCCGCCCACAAAATAAATAGGGTGATTGAAAATTACGGTAATATTGCGGTCAAAACCCTCGACCAAGAAACAGCAGCTATCGACGACCTGCTGCGTGAATTTGCTGACGGTAATTATCCGGCGCTGCTACAAACGCTTTCTCTCGGCGACTGGATCGACCAACTGGGTACGGAAAACGAGCGCTTCAAGACCTTGATGATGGCGCGTTACGGCGAATCGGCACAACGCCCCACAACACGCATGAAGGCAGCGCGACTTGAAGTAGATAAAGCTTTTCGCGCCATTACGTCGCAAATAGAAGCCCTTGCGCTGGTGCACGGCAGTGCGGCATACGAGCCGTTTGTCAAAGAGATCAATGCCGTCATCGAACGCTACAAACATCTTCTGGCGCAGAAAAACGGGAGAAAATCAATTAAAAAATAAGGTTTCTTCTTTCCCCTACCCACACCCCTAAATCCCCTAAAGGGGACTTTGCCTCGCAGGCGCTAAAAGTCCCCTTTAGGGGATTTAGGGGTGCGGTAGGGATTCACAAAAACTGCGGCTACTTCTTCCCATACAAACGCCCGTGAGAAACGGCAGCTACAAATTTATAAAACTCTTTTCCCGTACAAGGACTCAAATCTAATTTGACTTGTTTTAAATAGTCTTCCAATTTTTTAAAGTCCGACAAAGGAATACGATTTAATTCACCATCCGACAC